>NZ_JACBAZ010000005.1 GCF_013391475.1 Oceaniferula marina
CGCTTTAGTCTCCGCTTTTTGCTCAGCTGCACGCGCACCGTTCATTCCACCACCAGTGGAGCTTCCTTCTGCGACTTCTATAATCGGTAAAGGGCCTAATAAATATCTCAGCAAGGGAGCAACTCCATCTGGAAGCATCTCCATACAGCATTTATTAATCTCAACCTCAATCATGGCCTCTTCTAAAGCAATCCACATCATACCTGCGTTAGGATTGAAAGGAGGATTAGGTGGTCCGGGAACTTTTTGGGGAGGAGCTGGCCTTACGTTTGCGTTACCACCTCCAGGAGGCTGAGGAAGAGGAATAAATCTAGGACGCCTTTCAAGCCCTTTCACGTCGTAGTAATTGATGCTATCGTTATCAATCATTCCATACACATTAATTCCGCCTTGCTCTTCAATTGGATCTCTCGATTTCCACCTCCCTGTAACCGGATCGTAGTATCTGTATGCGTAGTAGTTGAACCCATTATCCGGGGCATCCCTCTGTTTATCAGGGGGGCAGTTGCAGGAGGACAATAGGAGATCATCTCAGCATTCGAAAGTAGCCTAATCTAGACTCTTCCCGGCTCTTGTGTCACGCAGGAAAACCCAGGTGTTCATCGCATACATTCAGAGTCTGCCACTTAGCTCCCCAGTATGCACGGGTGACAACCTTCCCGGACTTGACCTCACACTTTAATTGGGTATTATCGGGTCAATAAATGGTTCACCATGGAAGTCTCAGTCAACATTACAGCAGAAATTCTCCAGCTCATCGCCTCGATTGACGAGTTCAAGGGGCGCTGGCAAGCCTTGGGTGCCATTGACCGTGACCGGCTGACGCAACTCAGAAGGACGGCCACCATTGAAAGCGTGGGCTCATCAACAAGGATCGAAGGCTCCAGAATGTCCGATGCCCAGGTGGAAACCCTGCTTGCCAACATAGAGATCGAGAAGTTCTCTTCCCGGGATGAACAGGAAGTCGCCGGCTATGCCAGGCTCATGGACCTGATCTTTGACTCCTGGGAGTTCCTCAATGTGGACGAGAATCACCTGCTGCAACTACATTCGACCTTGTTACACCACTCCACCAAGGACGAACGTCATCGGGGAGCCTACAAAACACTGGATAACCACGTGGCTGCGTTCGATGAACAAGGTAAACAAATCGGTATTGTCTTCGAGACCTCCAGCCCCTTCGACACACCTGCCCACATGAAGGCCCTCCTCGAATGGGAGCGGGATTCCCGGCAGTCCAGCGAGATGCATGCCCTGCTGCGGATCGGCGTGTTCATCGTCCGCTTTCTGGCCATCCACCCCTTCCAGGATGGAAACGGCAGGCTGTCACGGGCACTCACCACGCTTTTCCTGCTTCAGTCGGGATACGAGTATGTGCCCTTTGCCTCGATTGAGAGGATCATCGAGGCGAACAAGGACGGCTACTACAGGGCGTTGCGGGCAACGCAAACCTCGTTCAATACCACACCGGACTGGAACCCTTGGCTCGTTTTCTTTCTGCGGACACTGGCAAGGCAATGCGAGGTGCTGGCCCGGAAGGTGGAGGACCACCGGGTCATTCAGGCGAGTGGCCTGTCTCCCCTGGCGCTTGAGGTGCTGACACTCTTTGAGCAGCACAGTAGCCTGAGTAACCGCGAAATGGTTGCCTTGACGGGCTCCAACAGAAACACCCTGAAGAGAACCCTCTCTTCCCTGGTCGAAAAACGCCTTCTCATGACCGAGGGCAAGGGAAGGTCGGTACGCTACATGGTGGCTCCGTAGAATTGTCATGAGTGGTACATACTACGGAAGGGGTGGGAACAAGATGTCACGTGGCTTTTAGCCTTTATAGAGGTTCTGTAGTTTGCTAGAAACCATCAGCTTCATCAATGGGTTACTTAGCGACATATCCAGCCTTAGGTAGTCTCCGGGGAGACCCTCCTCGAACCGGACTCCACTACTACGCAGTAGTAGAGTCCGGCCCGTCTGGCTGGACTTTCTCCGCCCGGGAGGTTGACGGAAGACGGGTATGTAGCTGCAAAACCCACGGATTACTAAAGCATTTATCAGCTATATGGTAGCGGCTAAAGAAGAAAATTACGGCTACTTCTTCTCCCAGTAATTGGGCTGTCTACTACTATGAGCTACGGCAACGACAAGCAAGAGGCTTTCACCCTCGATACGATAGACAAGACTATAAGGGGAACGCTTCAAGTGTTGCGGCGATAACCTCCTGCAATCGGGTGCCAAAATTCAGGAGCTTCCAATATCTCCAGTTCTGCGTGTGCAAATTCTCTGTAGAAGTCCGCAGCCAGTCCTGGCTGATGCTCCTCGTAGTAGCTGAGCCCCTCCAGTAAATCAAGGCGGGCTTGGGCTGTGTATTCAATACGCATTAGATGGCGAGGCGATCTCTCATTTCCTTGTGCAAGTCTTCACTGCTGACGGAAGGGCTTTTTCCCGATTTCCAGCTTTCAACTCGCCTGTCAAGTTCCTCCATCCACTCCGGGCTGAGGTCTTCATTCTGATCAAGGCTCTCTATGATCTTGGCAGCAAGATATGAGCGGTCCTGGCGGGGCAGCTTCAGCACATCCTCCATAAGTTCGAATGCCGTATTCATGTCCCGAAGGTAACTCATTGTCGTTTTTATGCGAGTCTATTTTCTCCGCTAGACAGATGCCGATGAGGCGGTCTTCCAGGCGGCCTGATGCCAGGATCCTCATGAATGTTGACTATTTTACCCTTGGGATGCTCCCAAGCAGCCGGATCTTGCGAAGGACTGAGACCTCATTCAGGAGCGGTAAATATCAGAATGCCCCTTTGACAGGTGCCTGCCAGCTATTTCATCACCCCCGGGGATGCGTGCTGTGGTGGACATCGGACAGCCTCCCTGTGGAAACATGGGTATAGATTTCCGTGGTATCCACTCGTGAGTGTCCGAGTAGTGTCCGAGTAGTGTCCGAGTAGTGTCCGAGTAGTGTCCGAGTAGTGTCCGAGTAGTGTCTGAATCGTTCGCAAATCAGCGCCATGTTCCAGCATATGTGTCGCACAAGCATGGCGCAGAAGGTGCGATTCACCCCTTGCGGCCACATCCGATTGAGTAAGATAGCTATGTACTGCGTGCCCCCAAGCTTCAGCTGAGAAACCCTCGCCATATGAGATGAGGAATATTGCATCACTGGGGCATCCGGGAGTAGAAACAAGGGGGCACCTCAGCAAGATAGCGCTTCAGCCAATATTGGGCCAGACCTTCCAGCGGCACAACTCGTTCCTTTCCTCCCTTTCCGTTGTGAATCACAATCGAAGAATCTCCCCGAATGAGATCCGTGATTCACAGCCCCACAGTTTCGCTTCTGCTATGCTAGTGACACATACAGGTACTACGGCCCATTGAAGGTTTGGGCTAGCGTTTGGTTTCAGCGAGGCATTCGACTTCGACTCCGACGCCTTCTTCGAGGATGAGGAGTCGGTCGGCGACGCCGAGTCGCTCGGCTTCGGCGATGAGTCGTTCGACGGGTTCGAGGAAGGGTTCGTTTCCGAGTGGGAAGGTTTTGTAGTGCATGGGGATGAGGATGCCGGCTTCCATTTCGATGAATGCGCGCACGGCTTCTTCCGGGTTCATGTGGACATCGCGTCCGCTGGGTGCATCGTAGGCTCCGATGGGCATGAGGGCGACGTCGGGCGTGTGATGTTTTCCAATTTCCTTGAAGCCTTCGAAGTAGGAACTGTCGCCGCAGTGGAAGACTTTGCAATCGCCTGAGTGCACCATGTAGCCGCCGTAGTCCCGGTGGGTATCGTGTAAGTAGCGGGCGCCCCAGTGGTGGCTGGGGGTGTGGGTCACGGTGAGGTTATCAAACTGAAGGGTGTCCCAGACCGCCATTTCGTGGACTTGGTGGAATCCAAGGCGGTGGACGAGTGAGCCGCTGCCACGGGGGACAACGATGCCTTCATGGGCTTCCAGGACCTTGAGGCTTCTTTTATGGAGGTGATCGAAATGGGCATGGGTGACCATGACGAGATCCACCAGAGGCATGAGCTCGAGTTCGAGCCCTGGCTCGCGTTGGCGTTTGACGATGCCGTGCCATTCCGCCCAGTTTGGGTCGATGATCACGGAATGGTCTGGAAACTGGACGAGGAAGGATGCGTGACCGATCCAGGTGACCCGGATTTTTCCGGCTTCCGGCGGGTGTAGGATTGGGGCCTTACGCGAGCCGTTGCGTTTTTGGAATGCCTGGGGAAGCAGGCGGTGCCTGAGAAAGTGGTAATTGCGCCGGGGCCATCCTTTTTTTGGCAGGATGCCGGCGTAGTCTTTGCGGGTGTTGGAGTTAGGTGATTTTGATGATTCCCAAGGCATGGAGTTGATGATTGTTTTAAATATGCGTTGCTCTGGGAATCTTGCAACCCCTGTTTTATTCTCGTTGATTTTCGGCTGCGCCCAGCGGATGCTTTCGGGGAGATGTCGACGACGAGAGCGAAAGAGAGAAGGAGAATTGGAATTACCTTGGGAGAGCAGGCCGGGGTGGGCCCTGAAATTGTGGAAAAAGCCCTGGCGTCGGGTATGCTGCCCGAGGGCGTGGATTTCACGGTGATCGGTCAGCGGGTGGATGTGAAACCGGGAAAGCCGACGCTGGAATCGGCCCGTGCAGCCCTTGAGGCACTTGAGGAGTCGGTGGTGTTATTGCAATCCGGTGAGATTGATGCCGTGGTGACAGCTCCGGTGGCCAAGGACGGGTTGCACGAGTTGGGGTTTCATTTTCCAGGCCAGACGGAATTTTTTGCCGAGCGTCTCGGATGTGGCAACCATGCCATGTGTTTAACCGGGCGGCAGTTGACGGTAGCTTTGGTGACCATTCATGTGGCTTTGGCCGAGGTTCCCGGGCTTCTTCGCCAAGAGGAGATTGTCCGGGTGGGGAAACTGTTGGCGGATTTTTGTCATCAACGCGGGATTGCCCGTCCGAGGATTGCTGTGTGTGGGTTGAACCCACACGCCGGAGAAAATGGAGCCTTTGGAAATGAGGATGAGGAAATGGTAGCGCCAGCCGTTTGCCAACTCCAGCAGGAGTATGCTGAATGTGAGTTTAGCGGTCCGCATCCACCGGATACGATCTTCAGGCCAGCGGTAGACGGGCATTATGATGCTGTTTTATGCATGTACCATGATCAGGGGCTGATTCCATTGAAATTACTTGATTTCGATACCGGGGTGAATGTGACGCTTGGGCTGCCCATGCCTCGAACCAGCCCTGACCACGGCACGGCCTACGACATTGCCGGCAGTGGATCCGCCAGTGCCAGTTCCATGATCCATGCGATTCAACTTGCCTGCGAGATGGTAGCCGAAAAACCGGTGTGAGTAAGGATGAAACCATAAGCTTGCTGAAGCGCTATTTTGGGCATGACGCCCTGAGGCCAGGCCAGCAGCAGGTGATTGAAAAGGTGCTGGCCCGGACCAACACTCTGGCGGTGTTGCCTACCGGGGGTGGGAAGTCGCTCTGTTACCAGCTGCCGGCGATGGTCTTTGATGGCTTGACGCTGGTGGTCTCACCTTTGATCGCCCTGATGTGTGATCAAGTCAATACCTTGCAATCCATGGGGATTGCTGCGGCTCGTTGGGACCCTTCGTTGGATGAGACGGATCAAGAACAATTGGCGGACGAAATCGTTGGCGGGGGGGTGAAGATTCTTTATGTCTCCCCTGAGGCGATGGGCGCGGTGTTGTTGTGGAACGCCTTGAAGCAGGCGCAGGTGGAACTTGTGGCGATTGATGAAGCACACTGCGTGTCTGAGTGGGGGCACCGGTTTCGTCCGGCATACCTGACTTTGGTCAAGTTGGTGAGGAGGTTAAAGCCTCAGGTTGTTCTGGCGTTGACGGCAACCGCCAGCCCGGAGGTAGCCCGGGAAATTTGCAAGACATTCCGGATTTTAAAGCGGGATCAGGTGCAGACGAGCTTCTTCCGCAGGAACCTGCATTTTGGCGTTACGGCGCTTGCTGACGAAGAAAAGGCAGAAAAGTTGCTAGGGTTGCTTGGGGGCGGTAAGTATTTTCCAGCTGTGGTGTATGCAATTCGTCGGGAAACGGTGGAATCGTTGTCGACGATGCTTCGAGGTCACGGAATCCATGCCCGGGCCTATCATGCAGGTATGAGTGCGGAGGCGCGGACGGAGGTGCTTGAGGGGTTTATGCGTGGGGAGATTCCGGTGATGTGTGCAACGATTGCTTTCGGGATGGGGGTGGATATGCCCAATATACGATCAGTGATTCACTACCAACCGCCGAGCTCGCCGGAAGGCTGGATGCAGGAAAGTGGTCGGGCTGGGAGGGACGGCTTGCCGAGTCGTTGTGAGGTGATGATGAGTGGACAGGACCGCTCTCTACTGGAAGGTTTTTTGTTAGCTCGCCGGCCAAGCAAGCAGGCGGTTGCCAATGTGCTTCGTTCGTTGTTTTCGCAGGGGAAGGTCGCGGTGTTTTCGCGTTATGATGCAACGACCTTGAATGATCTCTCACGGGAGATGCTGGATGTTTTGTTAGCTCGCCTGGAACTTGGAGGTTGGATTGCGGCGGATACGGGGTCGTGGTTGTGGTGTCGGGCCTATCCATTGGTTTCGCTTGCGAAGGTGTTGGATGGGTTTTCCAAGGCTCAGCAGGTCAAACTCAAGCCGCTGCTAGAGGCTGGTAAGCGGGTGTCGTTGATGGAACTCAGTGGTGGCACTGCAGCAGGGCAGAAACAATGGATGAAGAGGCTGGCTGAGTTAAATGCATCGGGTGATGTGCGAATGAACTTTAGTCACAGCCTTGATCACTTCAAGGTGAGGAAACAGCCGGAGGATGTGAACCAGCTGGTGGATGATCTGTTTGATGTGTTTGAACAACATATTCAAAACGGGCTGGATCGGGTGGAGGAAGTGGTATCGATTGCTACGGGGGATAGGTGTATTCCCATGGCTTTGTTGGATTATTTTGGAGAGATTATGCCTCAACCCTGCGGACGGTGTTCGGTTTGTCAGGGTGACGTGGCGGGAGAACTACCCTGTGCCGCACCTGATGAGATCAGCGATGAGGAATTGGCGATGATTCAGTCGCTGATGCATGAGCGGAAACCTGCTTTGGCGAGCCCGGAGCGTCTGGCCCGGTTTTTGTGTGGTATCTACAGTCCGGCGATGATGCGCTATCGACTGTATCAAAGGCGTGAGTGGGGATCCTTGAGCCGGCTTCCCTATCAGGATGTGCTGGCCTTGGCTCAGGTCCAATTGTTTTGATGGCGGTTAGGAATCGATTCGGTGATCCTGCTGATCTGTTTTTTATTCGGATGGAATACCGAGGGCGAAAACGAAGAAACAGAGCAAGGTAAGGATGGCGAAAAGTGCGAGTTTTGTGTTTCGGTGATCCAGCTTGTGGGTGTTGTGGGCTGTGATGAGAGCTGTCATGCATTGCAGCATGTAAAACAAGGCAAAGGACCTGGATGCGTAGGCAATGATCTCATTGACATTGGTTTCCCAAGTCAGAATGACGGTGCAAATCAGGATCAGGAGGTAGGCGTGTTTGGCGGTGGTTTTGCCGTGCGAAATATCCTGAATCAGTCCTCCGGCTCCTTCGTTGTCGGCAACGGCAGCGCTGAACTGGCTGCCAATGGCGGCGATGGAAAGCAGGACCGGCAATACGATGGCGACCGGGGCCGTCATGGTGATGATTGCGGTGACATCAGCCCCGATACCATCATGGAAGAGGACGGTGGTCAGGGCGATGAAACTGAGATAGATGATGCCTGATAGAATCTGGGCTCTGCGCATGGTTTGAATGCGCTGTTTCGACGGGTGGTTGGCTCCGAGGTAACGTGAGGTTTCAAAGCCCTGAACCACAATCAAGAGCCCTAGCAAGACACGCAGATCATCGAAATTGACCTCTGATGAGACATTCGGCAATTTCCAATCGCCTCCTAACAGAAGGTTGACGTTGTAGATGATCAGCCCGAGGATCAGGGAGCCAATCATTCCAAGATTGATCGAAATGGCGTATTTTTCCAGTCCCTCAAGCATGTCCAACCCTTTCCACATGCCAATGCCTCCAATCAAACACAGCAAGCTGGTGGTGATGATGGGGGCCGCAATGGGGTGATCGACACCAGTCGCATGCAGGATAAAGGCTGCGAGCAGCTGAAGGTAATAGGTGACCGAGATAAAGTAGGCTGCAGCGAGAACAATTCGTGAAAGAAATGCCATTGATTGTGCCAGGCCACGTTCGTTTTCGATGGGCTCGAAGTATTCGATATTGAAGCGGATGGCACTGCCAACCCCGTAGGCAAGGAGCAGTAGCAAGGCCATGCACGGTAAGGCCATGCTGCCGACCAAACCACCCAGAAGGGGGGCACTGACCAAAAAACCACTACCCATGATGGATGCCAGGGGTGTGACCATGGCTTTCCAGTCGGATGATTGGCTCAGGCGTTTGGAGAAAGCGAGATAGCCGGTGAGCGCCAAGCAGGTAATGATGATGAGAATACTGAGCATTACCATCAGCGTGCCTGATCCGAGGCCTTGTGAAAAGGTCAAAATCGGCGGCAAAATCGCAGGGCCATCTAGATGACTCTGTGAAAAATCGGTTTAGGATAGTTCTAACCTTTGACTCCGGCGCTGCTCACCCCTTGGATGAAGTAGCGTTGGCAGAAGAAAAAGATGATGATGACCGGTAGGGTCATCAAGAGGTTGCCGGCTAGGATGAGCGGCATGTCATGGGTCATGGTTTCGTCTGCAGCCATGGCGTAGATGCCGACGGAGAGGGGGAAACGACCCATGTCCCGGAGGTAAACCAGAGGTGCCATAAACTCATTCCAGGATGCCATGAAGGACATGATGGCGATGGCGGCCATGGCGGGTTTGACCAAAGGAACGATCACGTAGTACCAGGTTTGGAGTGGATTCATCCCATCGATTTCGGCCGCTTCCTCGAGGTCGCGAGGGATGGATTTCATTTGTTGCACCATAAGGAAGATGAAAAAGGCAATACCGAACCAAGTGGGCACCCAGATCGGGTTGAGGGTGTTGTACCATCCGATTTCACGCCAGATCAGGAACTGGGGAATCATGGTGACCTGGGGGGGCAGCATCATGGTGGAGAGGAGAATGACAAAGGCGATCGAGCGCCCGGGCCAGCGGAGTCGGGCGAAGGCGTAGGCGACGAAGCTGGAACTCAGCACGGCACCGAGAATCGAGAGCGTCGTGATCAGGATGCTGTTGATGATGTATTTCCAGAAGGGCATCGAAAGAAATACGCGTTGGTAATTTCTTTGGATTTTTCCAGCCCGGGCAACGGTGGTTGAGCTGGGGTCGAGGGTGAGGGTCAGGGTGATGTGGTTCAAAGCTCCTGACCCTTCTTGGGGATCGCCGATTGCTTGCATTGGGATCCACGGGCGTTTCCCCCAATCCTCGCTGTCGGGTTTGCCAAGCTGCAAGGTGAGGGAGGATGCCTTGCTTTCTGCCAGCCAGGTGCTCCGGGTCCCCTGGTAGCTGGTTCCGTTGATTTTGAGTTGGGCGTGTAGTTGATGCCATGAGGCATCGTAGGTCATGGGGATGATAATGCGGTGGATGTCACCGGCTTTTTTCGGAATGGTGAATTGATAGTGAAGGACAATGGAAGAATCACTGCTGGAGGAAAAATGGCTTTGCAAGACGAGTTGGCCATCACTGTCGTAAGCCAGATTCCCTGATGTGCTTTCATCAAGGCTGAGTCCCGTGGGGAGCTCGTCCGTGGTCGGTTGTTTTTTAAAGGAGGATTGATAGATGACGCCGGCACCTTCGGCCCGGACTTTGAGGCCGTGGATGATCAGTCTGGCGTAGGTGTTGGCGTAGGCTTTTTGTAACTCAGCATCCTGTCCGTTGCCAGCGGCCAGAGCGGTGATAAATGCTTGCTGGATTTCGCTATCGGAGGAGTGTTGCCACAAGTGTTCAGGCATCTTTTTCAACCCACGTTGGAGCAGGTATTGGCTTGCCTGTTGGATGAAGTTTTCTTTTTCTTCACTGGATTTGAGCAAGCGAGGGCGGGCCGGGTCAGCGGCGATGAGCTCGGAACAGTGAGTGGTGAGTTCGGGTTGGATGATTTGCCAGCGGAGTTCATCGCATCCGTTAGGTCGTGGGGGGAGTGGCGACTCGATGACATACGGGCTTTGATTGCGAAATTCAGGAAGCTCAGGCCAGAATGTTTGTTGGTTGACTTCTTCTCCGGTTTTAACGCTGGAGACGATCATCCAGAGAAAGGGGAACAAAAAGATGGCGGCCCCTCCGAGTAGCAGGGCCCATAGCCAGGCTTTTTGGGCGAGGCGTGACCATGCGGGATGTCGGAGCTTTGGCATTGGAGATGCTGAGAGAAGGTTATTGGCTTTGGTAGTGAACCCACTTTTTGGAGGACCAGAGCTTGAGCAGGGTGAGAAGCAGGACGATCACAAAAAGCACCCAGGCCATGGCGCTTGCGTAGCCCATACGGAAGTACTGGAAGGATTGTTTGAATAGATAGTAGGCGTAGAACAGTGTGGCATTTTCAGGCCCCCCTTGGGTCATGATAAAGGCTTCACTGAAAATTTGAAGGGTGCCGATGGTGCCCATGATCAGGTTGAATAGAATGTAGGGTGTGAGCATGGGCAGGGTGATGTGCCTGAACTGTTTCCATGGCCCGGCGCCGTCGATGCGTGCTGCCTCATAGAGATGGTTCGGAATTGCCTGTAGGCCTGCGAGCCAGATGATCATGGCTCCACCGGCTGTCCAGAGGTGCATGATGATCATGGCGGGTTTGGCCCAACTGGTTTCTTGGAACCAATGGGGAGCCACGACTTCCGAGCCGATAAGATGTTGTTCGATCCAAGAGAACGGCCGGGTGTCAAAACACCAGTCGAGGCTTTGGTTGACGATTCCGTTTTGCGGGTTGAGGAACCAGAGCCAGAGGAAGGAACTGGCGACCACGGGCATGATGGCGGGTAGGTAAAAGATCGTACGGAAACTACCGACGCCACGGAAGCTGTTTTTCAGCAGCATGGCGATGCCCAAGCCCAATGCCATGGACAGCGGCACGCGCAGCAGCATGTAGAGTGTGTTGCCTAGGCTTTTGGAGAACAGGGGGTCGTCAGGCAGACTGCGGTAGTTTTCGAGTCCGGCGTAGTGAGCCTCCCCGATGACATCGTAGTGGGTGAAGCTGATGATGATCGAGAAGAGGATGGGGCCGGCGATGAAGAGAATCATGGCAATGAACCAGGGGCTGGCAAAAAACATCGCCCAGCCAACTTCACCCGGCCGGTAGCTGTTGTGTTGCTTTTGTTGTCGGAACCTCAGATAGATGGCCAGAAAGGGAATCAGGCAGATGAGGCCGTAAGCGATCAGGTAGGGTGTCCAATCAACTTTCTCACCACGGGGTGGTTGGAGCACGGCGTCAAGTCGGGTTTGGACTTCTTGCTGAACATCCTGCATGGCGATGCGGGCTTCGAGTTCGCCAAGTTTGTTTTTTTGTTCTTCACCTGTGAGCTTGGGGAACTCTCTTTCGAGTTGTGCTCTGGCTGGTTGGGCAACCCGCTCAGGGTTGTGTTGCACTGCGTGTTCGTAGCCTTCGATGTGTTTGTTCCAGAGTAATTGTCCGACCGGGGTGACGGGGCGGATGTAGGTGTTAGGAGCAATGGTTTCGATTGCCCGATAGGCTTGTTTGAACGTCCGGGGCATGTCCGGGTTGTCGTAGACTTCCTCTTGGATGATTTGCTCAAACAAGCGGCGCTTAGCAGAGCCACGCGGCAGGTACAGTTTGCCAGCGCTTTCCTGGATGTCTTTGAACTCCTGCTCCATGAAACGCAGGCTTTTATCACTATTGAGAAATTGGATGAGTTTGAAGGCTCCTTCTTTTTGCCGTGATGAGGTGGGCATGACGTAGGCATAGCCTCCGGACCAGGTCAGTGGCTGTTTACCCATGTCCAGCTGGTCTTGGGGCATCGGCGGGGCAACCAGCATAAAGTCCATATCGCTCTGGTGGGCTGCGATCAAATCGAGTGACCAGTTGCCATCGATTTTCATCGCCACCTGTCCGGTGAGGAAGGGGTCCATTGCGCCCTGGTATTGAAAACTCGACCGGTAGGCTTCGACTTGTTTGAATCCTCCGAGGTCGTCGTAGACATCGGTCATGAACTTGAGTGCCCGGGTGACTTCCGGGCTGTCCATGGTGACGCGGGTGCGTGTGGGGTCGAGAAATTCACCGCCGGCTTGCCATGCGTAGAGGTAGAGCCATGAGTTGCCGATATTGGGAGCGAAGCCGATCCGGCGCAGGCCTTCCCCGGGGTTTTGTGGATTCTGGTAGCGGCTCAGTGTTTTGGCGTAATTGCGTAGTTCTGTCCAGTTGCGTGGCGGGACGATTTGGCCGTTGTCGTCCTGGTAACCTTGCTGGCGTAGGAGGTCGCAGTTGAGATAGAGCATGCGGAAATCGACGCTGGTGGGCAGGCCGTAGAGTTGTTCGCTTTCCTCGCTTCCGGGGCGAGCGTAGCTGGCTTCTGAGAGGGAGAATGCGTAGAAATCGTCGAGTTCGATGCGCAGTGGATCATCACCTTTTTGTTGTTCGATCCACGGGCTGAGGTTTTCGAAAGCACCTTTGGATGCCCATTCACCGATGGCGAAGCGATCGAAATAGACGACATCAGGGGGGACTCCTCCGGCGATGGCACAGAGTAGTCGCTGGGCATCACCTGTCAGGTCTTTGGTGACGGGCACGCTGTAAATGACCTTGTATTCGGGGTGCTTTTTTTCGAAGGCTTTGAGCACCGGTGTGATTTGGTCGGTGAGCATCGGGTTGCCCCAGAACACGATCTCGGTTCTGCCATCGCTTGTCGGTCCGTTCCGCGTGTTGTGGTGGGTCCACAAGGCGAGAACGCTCAGGAGGATAAGGAGCATGATAACAGCGACCCGCAGCGGAACCGCTCCGGGAAGGAGCTGTCGGGATGATCGCGGGTGACTGTTGCTCATGCGCGCCGCAGATTACATTTTATTCCAGAGGAATGAAGGAGAAATTCGATGAATCAAGATTGTTGGATGGGTGGCTGAGTATTCAGGGCTTTGCTCGATGAAGAGTGAAGGCGCACGAATCGGCACAGACTGCGGGTTTCTTGGTCTAAAGCCCGGTGGGGGAGGGAAATGCAGTTGGAAAATTGGAGTGGGAGGTTAAAAGGGAGGAGCTGATGATGAAGATGATGACTGAACAAATGTTGGATCGCGACTGGGAGTTTCGTAAAGTGGGAGACGATGGCTGGTTGCCGGCCGAAGTGCCGGGCTGTAACCATACGGATTTGTTGTCCCATGGAATGATCGAGGATCCATTTTGGCGATTGAATGAGGCAGACTTGCAGTGGATCGATAAAGAAGACTGGGAATACAGGATGTCATTTGATGTCGATGAAGCCACTCTGAGCAAGCAGAAGGTTGCCCTGCACTTTTATGGATTGGATACCTATGCCTCGGTACAGGTGAATGGTGTGGAGGTTCTTTCCGCGGATAACATGTTTCGCGAATGGTGGGTGGATGTTAAAGAGGTTCTGAAGGTAGGAAAAAACTCCCTGCGCATTTATTTTAAGTCGCCGATTAACGAAGGGGTCAAACTGTATGATGATCTGGACTATGTGGTTCCGGCTCAGTTTACCGATCAGGCAGAACATGGGCAGGTCGAAGGAGGAAAGCGGGTGTCGGTCCATACGCGAAAACCCGGGTATCACTATGGATGGGATTGGGGGCCTCGCTTGGTATCCAGCGGCATATGGCGGCCGATCGTGCTGAAAGCCTGGGATGATGCCCGTATCGCCGACGTTCAGGTACTGCAGCAACAAGTGAACGACGAGTGTGCCAGTTTGGCCGCGGTTTATGAATTGGAGGTTGGAGTCGCTTGTTCGGCCCGTCTTGAACTCAGGTGTGCGGGTGATGTTCTGGCCAGTGAGCAGCTTGAGCTTTCGCCCGGTGAAAGCTGTCATCGGTTGGAGTTTTCCATCGAGAACCCGAAGCTCTGGTGGTGTAACGGTCTGGGTGAGGCTCATTTGTATGACTTGGATTGCATACTCGTTTGTGGCCAGAGCGAACAAGTGGTCCGCGAGCGTGTGGGGATTCGTACCATTGAACTGGTCCAGGAGGATGATCAGGTTGGGCGTTCGTTTTTCTTCCGGCTCAATGGCGTGCCGGTGTTTATGAAAGGGGCGAACTATATCCCGAATGATATCTATCCGACGAGGGTTGATGAGGACAAATACCGTGAGGTGATCGACACGGCAAAGGCATCGAACTTCAACATGCTGCGTGTATGGGGTGGTGGCTATTACGAGGAAGATCTTTTTTACGACCTCTGTGACGAGGCGGGGATTCTCGTCTGGCAGGACTTCATGTTTGCCTGTGCGATGTTCCCCGGGCACGATGCTTTTCTTGAGAGTGTTCGCCAGGAGGCCATCGATAACATCAAGCGATTGCGTAACCACGCCTGTCTGGCGTTGTGGTGCGGGAATAACGAAATTGTCGTCGCATGGGAACGCTGGGGGTGGAAAGAGCGAGAGATGGAGTTGGGCCAAGAGCATGTTGATCGCTTGTGGCGGCATTATGAAGTGCTTTTCCATGAACTCTTGGCCGAGGTTGTTGATGAGTATGACCCGGGAACGGATTACTGGTCGTCGAGCCCATCCGTGGAGCCTGGCGTTCCTTCCGAACTCACCCATGGCGACGAACATTACTGGGGTGTGTGGCATAAGAAATTGCCATACGAAACGTATTCGACCCATGTCGGCCGGTTCATGAGCGAGTATGGTTTCCAATCGTTTCCCGAGCTGAAGACGGTCAATGAATATGCCCTGCCCGAAGACTATGGCCTGCTGACGGATGTCATGAAAGCGCATCAACGTTCCCCGGTCGGGAATGAGGCGATCCGGCATTACATGTTGCAAAGCTATAACGAACCGAAGGACTTCGAGGAGTTTCTCTATGTCGGTCAGGTATTGCAGGCTGAATTGATTAAATATGCGATTGAGGCGCACCGCCGGGCGATGCCCTATTGCATGGGGACCTTGTATTGGCAGTTGAACGATTGCTGGCCGGTGGCTTCCTGGAGCTCCATGGATTCCTCATTGCGCTGGAAGGCCCAACAATTTTTTGTAAAAAAAGCTTACCAGCCGGTTTTGTTGTCGAGTTTCGTCGAGGGGGATCGTTTCACCCTGCATGTAATCAATGATCATTTACATGAGCTTGATGGGGAGTTGTCGCTGGAGCTGATCGACTTTCATGGTCAGGTTCTGGCAGAGCGGAATATGCTGGTAACGGTGCCGGCCAACTCGAGTGGTGTGTATTTTGAAAGTGATGTTCCCGATGTCGTGGAAAACTACCCGGTTAAACAATCGGCGCTTGTCGCAAGATTGAATGTTGCGGGATCCGAACAGGCGAAGTGCGTGTTCTACTTTGCGAAGGTCAAGGAGCTCGCATTACCGCGTCCGGATCTGGGTTGGAAAATGAGCCCTGGTGATGGTGTGATGCGACTGGAATTGGAGGCAGATATGCTGATCAAAAATCTGTATCTGTCATTGAGCCCGGGAGATGCGAAGTTCCCGGACAATTACTTTGATTTGCTTCCCGGTGAGTCGGTCGTTATGGATGTGGAATCCGATCTTGATGAACAAGCATTTGCCGAAGCCCTGACCTGGCGGTCGATTTCCCAATAGACTGAATCCACTCGACAACGGATGAGGCTTGCCGATAGACTGCCGACAATGAAGCGCAGGACGTTCTTGTTTCTATTGTTGGGCTCGGTTCTGGCGATAATCGCATTCTATCATTATGGCCGCCCGCTGTGGGGGCCATATTATTTGAAGTTAGCCGGGAAAGATAGCGTCGAGGACATCATGGCTCGGTATGAGGAACCAGTGCGTGATCGGATGGCTCCGGCACTCTCACGGATCGGTCGTGACGCTTACCCCGACCGTTTGATGCTGATCGCGATCAAGGAGAAACAAATCCTGGAGATGTGGGGGCAATACGAAGACTCGTATGTTCTCATCAAAGAGTATCCGTTTACCGGTTACTCGGGGGAGTTGGGCCCGAAGTTAGAGCAAGGGGATGGGCAGATTCCCGAAGGTGAGTATGGGATTGAATATCTGAATCCTAACAGCTCATTTCATCTCTCCATGAAGGTGAGCTATCCCAATGATTTCGATCGGGAGAAGGGAGAGTCGGACGGACGACGTCGTCTCGGTGATGATATCATGATTCACGGGAGGTCGGCGACGATCGGATGTATTCCCGTGGGTGACGAAGCGATTGAAGAATTGTTTGTCTGGGTGGTTCGTGTCGGAGCCAGCAAGACCGGGGTGCTGATTTCTCCAGTGGACTACCGGGCGGGTGTCGACAGTCCGTCGATTGTAGGAATCGATTGGGAAGACGAGCTATACGCTGCGATTAAAAAACGGTTGCTGATGTTTAAGCATCCGTCATCTTGAGGCTGAGTTGGTGGCGAAAACTGGGACCTGATTCCTCTGGCGCATCAGTGGGTCTAGGCCTATATAAAATCCCGTATGGTTTCATGTGCCATGTTTTCTACACGATGCTTATGGGTTCGTGTGGGTTGGGGCAGATGATTCGTTTGTAGATGTGAAGCTGCATCCATCTGCATGGAGTCGCTACGGGTTGTGTATTTGGCCGTAGCGGCTCCTTCACTTTTTGTAGGCCTTTCTTTGGCCTAAAACTTGTAGGCGATACCGGTGATGAGTTTGATGTCATTTTTCTCTTTGTCTTCGGCAGGAGCATTTTCGTATTGGTCCGAGAGAAAAACTTTGAGGGCGATCGTATCGGTAAGGTCGGTTTCGAGGCCGGCTTCAAAGATGATTTTATAATCCTGCCCATCATCCAGTCGTGGGAACCAGGAAAAGTTTTGGTAGAATTTGGTGTCCTGACTGATCAGGTATTCGAAGTGCTGGGCGACCAAGGCGTGGGCGTAGTTGTCTTCGGTGCTGTCTTTTTCTTCGAAGGTTCCTCCGAGACCGAATTCCAGTGACAGGAGGTGGGTGTCGCTGTTGAGAAGGTAATGACCCAGGCTGCCGGTGAGAGACATCCGGTAATCGATTTTGGCGAAGGTGTCTCTGCGGCCGTCAAAGCGGAGTCCGTAGAAATTTTCTCCAGCGTACTGGTGTTTCCATGTGGCCTTTGCGAGTGTTTCGTCGGTGGTTTTGTTTTCGTCTTCCTCTCCGTAACTATAACTGAGGCTACCAAACAGGGCGTTGGGCCCTTGTTTTTTCTGTGTTTGAATACCGGCGGCTACCATCAGGGAGTCGGTGTTGCCTTTGGCGATGGTGAGGCCGAGGTCAAGGTTGCTGTGCCATTGCCCATCCGCAGGAGGCGATGACTTTTCGTCGTGGGCGGAACTGGTGAGGGGCAGGAGGAGGCTGAAGAGGAGGAGGTGTCGGGTGATGGTAGGCATGATCGGATGGCTCGATGTGAACGGCGGGGAACGTGGAGAAGCTCCGAAGATTTGTCACGGTTAATACCATTCTCCCAGTTAAATTGGCAGAATGGTTTGAGTTTAAGATGATGAGTCAGTCAGCAAGCTGAATGGCAAGGGGGCACTGAATCTTTTAGATTTTACCGTTGTTGCGCGTCGGTTGCATAGCCCGCTATGCGCCTTCCTTGCGCCTAGTTAAAATCGAAAACCTTCAGTGCCATTCAGCCAATTTAACTGATCAAATGGTATAATATGGTGCCCGGCTTGAACAAAAAAATGCGCAATACCGAGGGGCATTGCGCATGTGGAATGATGAGGATGTGGTGCTTGCTTAGCACTTACTGGAAGTCCCGGTCGTATCGTTTGTTTCCTTCCTGGATGGCCTTGCGGTTGGCCTCCTCGATTTTTTTCCGGTCGGTGTATTTCTTCAAACGCTTCAGGTCCCGGTCACTGGGTTTGAAGCCAGGCATGTCACCTCGTGGGGTTTGGGTGAGGCGCTTTTTACCTTCGTTGATCAGAGCGAGGGCTACGCGATATTCCTTGGACTTCGGATCGAGTTTACTCAGGCAGGGGCTGAGTTCAGGGCGCTCGAAACTGATCTGGGCTCCTTGGCGGTGATTGTGCCCGGTGACAAAACGGGTCTTGGTCAGTTTCCCTAGTTTGCCCACTTCCGCAGGGGTGAGTGGTGAGCGTCCGGCCAAACCTTCGGGGTGGGCGGATTGGAATGTTGGGTAGTAGGGAGCATTGAGATCGAGCCAGGTGGTAATCTTTTCAAGCTCATCACGCTTGAGGCGGACGTCCTTGTGCTCCGGGATGTTTTGGTGGTCCACCGTGAGGGCTTTGACCAAGCGGCTGTTGGCAGCGCCCCAGCTGCGTGCCTGCTGGATGGCGGCGGGGCCGGCTCCAATCGCATTGACGTATCCTTTGCTCCAAAGGTCAATGTAGGAGGCATTGAAGACCAGCGTTCGGTCGCTGGCGAGGTTGAGTTTTTGTCCGGCGGGTTTGCCATAATCGTGGCAGGAAACGCAATGCTGGTCGAATACCGGTTGCACCTCACCTTGGTAGCTGAACTCCCTTGGCTTTCCTTTCCAACCGCTCAGCTTGGAAGCTGCCCGCTTCATGGCGAGTGGTTGTTTCTGGGTGTTGAGGGGAACCGCACTGTTGCGGTCTTCGTGGCAGCCGACGCAGCCCTGGGTTTCTCCGGACTGGATGCTGGTGCCACTGCGCATCGAGTGGATCATCATTTTGTCTTTATCGAGTAGCTGGAAAAAGACAAAGGTATCGGCCGGGCATTCGAAATGAACCGAGCCGTCTTCCTCGACAGGGACGGTGCCGAGGATGCGTTTATTCTGGAAGTTGTGCCAGTTCATGGCGGGCCACTGGGTCCCTTGACCACTCCATGGGTTGTTGATCCAGGTGCGTTTCTCAGGAGCTTCGACAACACGCAGGTATTTGATTTCTCCCGGAGCCACCCCTTGCATGTGGGTGCCAATGTAGACGTTTTGCACGTAAAACGTGCCGGTGCCGTTGGGTTTGTAGTCACGGGTGATGGGTTTGACCGGGGCGGGCTTGCTGGTGGTGACGGGCATCGGCTCGTAACATCCGCGTCCTTCGCTGTGCAGCAGGATTTCGTTGCCGAAGGTGTCGACCAGAAAGATCCCCATCGGGCGTCCCTTTTTCCCTTTTGTTTGGGTCATGCGTGACACGAGAAACGTGGTTTCACTGAGTGGGAACGGGTCTTCATATTTCGGGTTGACCCGTTTGAAGGTGTCGAAGTTTCCTTTGTCTACCAGATTGATGGCATCGGCCGGCCAGGTGCGGACGACGGACTTACGGCCGTCCACGCCGAGGTTGCGGTCGATGATGGCCATGGCGCCCCATGGGACGTCGTGGCAGGAGGAAAAGGTGCAGAGGGTGAGGTTGGTGCCGGGGATCATGCGGGCATCAAGCACGCCTCCCGGGCTGGCAGTGTTATTACCCCAGTAGACGGCGTGGTTCGTGCCGTCTGGGTTGACGGTCCAGAGTCCTTGGGCGTCACCGAAGTTACGGTCGACATACTCCCAGCGGTTGTAGAGGATGCGGCCATCGGGCATGACCGAGCTTTGCCCCTCGAACAGGGTGCTTTTACCGATTTGGTGGATATTGGCCCCATCGGCTTCCATGCGAAACAGGTTGGCCATGATGTGGCGGTTGCATCCGCAGAACTTCGGCTCCCGGGTGGAGGAAAAAACAATCGAGCCGTCGGGAAGGTAGCATGGGTCGAAATCGGCCACGCCTTTGGCGGATGTCAGCTGCTTCAAGCCCGAGCCCTTGGAGCTGATTTCGTAGATGTGGTAGTCGTCCTGAATGTTTTTACGCATTGAGAAAATGACTCGTGTGCCATCAGGGTGGACTTCGGGGTCTCGGATCGAGCCATCCTTGCCGGGGTCGAGTAGCACCTTGGTTTTACCCGTTGCCACATCGAGCAGCTTCATCGGTCCGCTCGGGCGGTATTTGTGGGTGCAGACTTCGTCGGTTTGGAAGATGGTTTCCGTGTTGTGGTGGTCGCTCAGGTACTGGGCCCGTTCAACAAACAGCACGGGAGTGTTGGTCAGCAGGGGGTGGGCGCGGAGTGCGCGTTGCTGGAGCTTCTGGAAGTTTTCTCCGCTTTGGTTTGCTTTTTGATCCAGCTCTTTGAGGTAGGCCTTGGCCTGTGGGTAGCGATCACCGTATTTCATCTGCAGATCCTCGATGGCAGCACGCAGGCTTGTTGGGGAGTTTTTCCCTTTGGCGTGAACAGGACTGGTCAGGAGTAAGCCCAGAGTGGCAGCAGCGCAGATGAATAACGGTGTCTTCATGGATGGTTTGATGTGGGTTATGAGTGTTGATCAATACGATACGTATCAAGGTGAGGTTTCATAGCCGAGCCGGACCGAGATGCGGGCTGCGGCATCTTTGACTTTTTCTCCCAGTTCGGGGAAGGTGTCGCTCGGTAGGTTACTGCTGGATCCGCTGATCCAGAGAGTGGCGATGACGCGTTGGGTGTGGTCGAAAATCGGGGCCCCAACACAGTGGATACCTTCGAACTCTTCGGCTCGATCTAGGGCGTATCCCAACTCTTTGACCTCCGCGAGTTCCTTCCGGTAGGCCCGCAGTGTGGTGATGGTGGTGTCGGTAAATCCCGGGAATTGCATTTTTTTCAGGATGGGTTCGGCTTCATCATCACGCATGAAGGCGAGCATGGCTTTGCCCGGAGCACTGCAGTGCATACGGAATTGGGAGCCGGGTTCGATCGAAAGTTTGAACGGGTAGCCGCCGGGGGCTTGCTCCAGCATGACGCCCTTGCCCTCGTTCATCACACCGATGAAGGCCGCTGCCCGAGTGCTGTCGCGCAGTTTGCGCATGATATCCATCGATTGTTCGATGATGTTCTCGTCTGAAATGGCGTGCAGTCCGAAGGCTAGGAACTTTTTGGTCAGGGTGAATTTTTGGGATTCCGGGTGGCGGGACAGGTAACCAAGGTCGAGCAGGGTGGTGGTGATCCGGAAAATCGAGTTTTTCGGATACCCGAGGGTGTTCATAATTTCAGTCAATGTGGCTCCCTCCCGACCTTGCTTGGTGAGGCAGTCGATAACTTCGAGTGACCGGACGAGTGCCGGAACGTGATATCTTTCGTTAGTCGTTTTCATGGTTTGCGAACGCGCAACATACATGACTAGCTTGTAAAAAGCGACTGTAAGCACCGATAAAGTTTTGTTTCTCAGAGGGTTGTTGCTGATCGGTTACCTGATGAACCGAGTCCAGAGTGGAAAAATCTTCCCAGATGCCACATCCGACGGCGGCGAGTGCGGCTGCCCCCAGTGCCGCCGCCTGCTGGTCGACATTGGTCCGGGTGATGGTTTTGCCGTAGATGTCGGCATACATCTGCACCCAGAAATCACTGCGACTGCCTCCTCCAACGGCAAGAATGGAGTCGCTGATCGGGGTAATGGACTGTAAGGCATCGAGAGCCTGTTTAAGCCCGAAACAGATACCTTCCATCGTGGCTCTGATCAAATCGGCCTGGGTGGTGCCCAGATTGATATTGAGGAACGCTCCACGGACGTCCGGGGTTTCATCCAGTGAAGATCCTCCGGCGAGGTGGGGGACAAAGCTGACTCCGTTGGCTCCGGGTGCCGAGGATTCGGCAAGCTCGATCATTGCCTCGTAGGTGTTTTTTCCTTCCTGATCAAGGTTGGTGCAGACTTGTTCCCGCATCCAGCGGAACGAGGAGCCTGCCGAAAAGATGGCAGTGGCGGAGTTGAACATGCCGGGCACGACATGGGTGAAGACGTAGGGGCGGGTGGAGAGGTCGACGAGCGGCTTGCTGGACGAAACGGCGATCCAGCTCGAGGATCCCATCGAGTTGTAGCAGGCACCTTCTTTGTAGGCAAGAGCCCCCAGAGCCATGCAGGAGTTGTCGACTCCTCCGGCTACGACTTGCACGGACTCAGGCAATCCGAGTGCTTCGGCTGCTTCCGCAGTCAATGTCCCCAGAATTTCAGTGGAGGGAACAATTTTCGGAAAAATCCCGGCAGGCAGGCCACTGGCATTGATCAGGGTGTCGGAATAGTTCCAGGCCTTAAGATCATAAACTCCGCTACCCGAGGCATAGGAGTAGTCGGTGGCCATGACTCCGGTCATTTTGTAATTCACATAGTCCTTGGTTCCGATCACCTGGTGGATGTGCTCGAAGGTTTCCGGCTCGTGATCGCGCAGCCACATCATTTTAAAGACCGTGTAGAGAGCGGGGGGGAATCCGTTGCCTGTCAGTTGATACCAATCCTCTTCGCTGATGTGCTTAAAAAAGGAATCCATCTGGGTGTCCGGTCGGGAGTCCGACCAGATAGGCACCTGATCGCGTAACAATTGGCCATCCTCGTCCATCGGAACCAATCCCAGGCTATGGCCGGAAATGCCGATAGCCCGAACCTTGCCTGGGTCCTCCGAGGATTGTTCAAATAACCTACGGGTACTGTCGATCACCGATTGCCACCAGTCTTCAGGTCGTTGTTCATGCCAACCATCTTGTGGATAGTAGGTTTCATACGACGCAAAATCACTGGCGAGGCACTGGCCTGCAGCATCATAGAGGGAGGCCTTGGTTCCTCCGGTTCCGAAGTCGTAGGCGAGGATCGTTGCTTCCATGGTGGCTGTGGTTGATACGGGGGTGTAAATGTTAATATGCCGACTCAACAGGGCCGGCCGGCTTTTGCCCCTTGTTGATTTCTTCGAGGATGGCGACCGCGGTGCGGACACCGATACCGAAGCGGGTGACGCCGACATCGACCATGGCGAGCAAGGTCTCCAAATCGCGCACTCCCCCGGCGGCCTTGACTTCGCAACGATCTCCGACGGTTTGTTTCATCAGTGAGGTGTTGGCAAGGGTGGCTCCACTCGGAGCCCAGCCCGTTCCGGTTTTGACAAATTGAACCCCCGCTTCGGAGGCAATCTCACAGGCCCGCACGATTTCTTCATCGCTGAGGTGGTGGCACTCCAGAATGACTTTCACAGGCAGCCCACAGGCGGCCGTGATCACGGCCTGGATGTCTCGTTTCACCCGTTCGTCTTGACCGGCCTTGAGCCAGGCGATGTTCATCACCATGTCGAGTTCGTCGCAGCCCATCTCGCGGAGCTCGGTGGCTTCGGATACCTTGCTTGCCGTAGTCGCTCCACCGTCCGGAAATCCAACCGTGCCACCCACGAGGACATCCTCGCAGTCCACGACCAGATCGATCAGCATCGGGGTGTGTGCCGGTAGGGCGAAGGTGCAAATGCAGCCGTATTGTTTGGCTGTTTCTGCCATTTCGCGGATCTCATCGAGAGTGCTGTCCGCTCGGACACAACTCAGATCGATCATTCGGGCAACTTCCTCGGCGGAGTATTTCATCGGATTATGGTTGTTTGTTAGAGTGCCTTGAGCAGAATATTGGAAATGTCCTCGGCGGAGACGGGGGGGTTGCAGGACAGCATGCCGTCGGATCCGAAGCTGACGGTTTTGACTCCTTCCACGATGGCTGGAATGTCGGCTTTGGTGACTCCTTTTTCACTCATTGTGATCGGGACTCCGGATGTTTTTAGAAACCTGCGGAAGGCGCAGAGTCCTTCGTCGATGACTTCGCTTTGTGACTTGCCTTCGGGATCGATGCCCATGACTCTGGTCGCAAAGGTGAAGCAACGCTCGGGTTTGGTCGATTTGTAGTATTCCATCCATGCGGGCATGATGATGGACAAGGTGGATCCATGGTTGATGCCATGACGGGATGTCAGGACGTGGCCTACCTGGTGCATCGGAGTCCAGGCGTCAC
Source organism: Oceaniferula marina (assembly GCF_013391475.1). Classification (NCBI taxonomy): domain Bacteria; kingdom Pseudomonadati; phylum Verrucomicrobiota; class Verrucomicrobiia; order Verrucomicrobiales; family Verrucomicrobiaceae; genus Oceaniferula; species Oceaniferula marina. Next base: position 23,770 of record NZ_JACBAZ010000005.1, read on the forward strand.
CGGGAGATGCCCATCCGTTGAGGGCACAGGTGGCAGTCCATTGCAGTTCGGTGCGGGCGTCGATGTCCGCCTCGTTAGCGAGCACCTTGGGAAGGTTTTCGATGACATTGCGCATGACGCCTTCCTGCCATCGGTGCAGGAGATCCGACTTGTCCTGGCCGTTGAAGTAGATTTCGAGCACGTGTGAAATGGTGTCGGCAGCTCCACATGCGGTTTGGAAGGTCGGTAGGGTGGTGGTCAGTTCGGGATCGAGGATGGCCGTCTTGGGAAACAGACACTCGCCCCAGATGTAGGATTTCTCCTTTAGTGCCGGATTGCTGACCACTGCACACTGGTTCATCTCGGATGCCGTGGCTGGCAGGGTGGATACCATCAGCATGGGGAGGGCTTTTTCCGGTGGAATGGCGTCGACGTTGTCGTGTCGGCTGTAAACCATATTCCAGAGGTCTCCCGAGTAGTAAAATCCAGCAGCGATAGCTTTGGCTGCGTCCATCGCACTGCCTCCTCCGATGCCGACCACCATGTCGACGCCACTCTCCTTGGCAATTTGAACTCCGCGTTCGACTGTTCCAATTTCCGGGTTGGGCTCGACTTCAAGAAAGGTGATGGATGAGACCCCCGCTGCTTTCATCAAAGATTCTGCTTGAGTCAGTACGGGCTTGAGTAGTTTGTGATCGGCGTAGGAAACGATCATGGCAGATGTGCCGAGTTTGGCAGCTTCCTCGCCGACTCGTTGCAGTGTTCCCGGGCCAAAGACCACGCGGACAGGATTATAGTATTCAAATGAATTCATGAGATTGGTGTATTGAATGGATTGTGTTAGATTGGTTTAAAAAGCTTCGTCGAGTTCGCTGGAAACACTCGCCCTCTTGGGTTTGATCGATCGAAGGGCTGTGAGCAGAATGGGGAAACCAATGGCAAACAGACAGACCATGATGACGGGGGTGGCATCCCAGGATGCTCCTGCAGGCTTCATGAGTCCGGTGGCAAGAAAGATCGGCTGTAAGATGCCCGTGAGCATCAGGCTGACCGTGGGCGGATCGATGTGGGAATCGCCATGTGCACAGAACAGCATCGCAGCCAGTTCGCAGAGAAAGGCGACCAGGATGGCCATGGCCAGGCCCCACCACAGGTTTTGCGTGGCTCCTACGGCTAACAGCGATGCCAGTGCAATGTTATGAAACACTGGGACTTTGGCTCCAAAAATCATGAAGGTGAAAATGATGCACCCGAGCCCAAAAAGGATCAGGCCGCTGGCGGGGACCGTCAGGGCGAGATGTGACGCCGGAATTCCTACGGCACAGGAGATGATTAGAATTTGAGGCCAGTCGTGTTGCCAAGTGAGCCAGCAGCCGGCGTCCGAGCCCTCCCAGCGGTTGGTTCCCTGAGCGACTTTGCCGAATAGTCCGCTTTCTCCGAAGATAAGCCGGCCGAGCATCATGGTCAGGACAATCGCCGTGGCGATCGCATTGTTGGAGGCGTGCCCCCCGATCGTTGGAATGTTGGCGCAGGCCAGAGTGAGTAAGGCCCCGATGGCACCAAACACACCCCCGACCAACAGGACATCGGGAGCATTGCATCCCATCAGAGGCGTGCAGATATCCCTCCCGTTTTCCAGCACTCCCCGGCGTTTGGCGTAAATGGCGGCAACCGCTCCACCCCCAAAGGCTGTTTGGGGACCGACCAGTGGCCCCCAGGTCACCCAGGTGTCTACCAGGTTGACATCAGATCCGGTGGACATGCTGTAGAGCCCTCCCAGTAAGGCTCCGACTCCGCAGAGAACAAAAGAGGGAAGGGCTCCCACCGCCGCACCAAAGACGCCGCCGCAGAAGGCCATGACAAGCCAGATCCAGTCAAATTCAAACATGATGATACGTGTGGTGGTTGATATCGTCTCGAGAGACTTGATTAAATTGAAACGACGTTTTCTATTTAAAACATAAAACGAAGTTTGCAATATGAATCTTTCATTATTGTTGGCCCATTTCTTCGATACCCGATTCCAATGGGCAAGAAGCGGCATCAAAAATACCCTGATCACTCGGTTGGAGGAGCAGGGCTTGGCTCGATGAAGCGGGAATGTTTATTTCCTTTGGACTGGGATCAGAGCTACGTCTGCGAGACCCATCAGAGTGGAGTGCGTAAGCTCGTGGAGAAGATTCCTAAATTAACCGTGCTTTTTTATTGCGCTGTGGCGATAGTTTCCTAGAATCGTGGGCACATCATGAAAACTACGTTCCAACTTCTCGCCCTTGCTGTTCTTTCCCTAACGCTGTCATCCTGCTGTGGCATTTTATCGCTTTGCCCGGGCAAGTTGACGGCTGAAAAAGAAGTGACAACCTATCAAGAGGTGCAGCGCACTGTATACAGTGGCAAGACTTCCTATGTTGTGACTGACCGTGTTCCAACGACACACAAGGAGACGGTGAAGCAGTCCTGCCGCAAGTGCGGATCGAGCTTTTGCCCTAAGTCCTGCTGCGGTATTGTTGGAGAGGGTGTGCTTGCCCGTGCCACTGCCCAAGGTGGAACAGGAGAGCCACAGATTGGCTTGATTCCAACCATGAAGGTGCTTGCACCCTAATCTGGATAGATAGTGGTAGATCGATTAGCGATCATTCGCCACAGCGAACCCATTTAATGATTAGCCGGCCTTCCGATGGGGGTCGGCTTTTCTTTTGTCTTTTTTTCAATGTGGGATAGGGTGTCGCTATGACAAAGATGACAATGATGATTGCTCTGGGAGCGAGCCTCTATGCTTGCAAACCAGCAGACCAGGTTGAGCTTGCGGAGCCAGGAGCACAAGAAGAAGTTGCGAAGGGGACGGAGCAAGCCAAGGCTCCTGACCGGACTGAATTGCCTGCTGAGAAGGTGGAAGATGCCTCAAAGAAAGAACCAATGAAGAAGGATGCAAAGAAAACCGAAGGTGACGATCGCTACATCGGTATGGATTTGGCGGATGCCAAAGCGTTAGCTGTCAAAGAAAAGCGAAAGTATCGCGTGGTGAGCGTTGATGGTAAGCAGCGTATGGTAACGATGGATTATTTGCCGGAACGTCTCAATTTTACGGTTGTGGCCGGTAAGGTGACCAAGGTGACCCGCGGGTGAGTGTGGGCAACGCTAAGCTGAGTGGCTCCCGGTGAAGGATTGGAGATGGCGGGGCTGTTGGAGTGCGGCGGCTTGACGCCGCTTTGCCTTAACTTAAGCGTAGGCTGTGTGGGCTGCGTGGGCTCAGATCGCTCCCTCGGTTCGTTTTTTTGTTTTCTCAACTTAGAGGTGCCCCTATGTAATAAAAGATGAACTCACCCTTGGGTGGTAAGGGTGCTATGCTGGATCGTTGGTGGAGATGTTCTGGATAAAAAGCGGCGTCAAGCCGCCGCACTCCGATGGGCGGCCTTCTTGTTTAGCAGGGTGGCATTCGGTTTATACCATTCTCCCGGTTATTTTAACGGAATGGACAAATAGTTAAGAGCTTGATATGGAAGCTAGCCAGCGGAGCTGATGGAATGAAAAGCGGTATTTCTTTGGCTTGATTTCGGCGTTTTTCCTCAGTCATGTAGCTCGCTACATTCCTTTGTCACGCCTTGAACTCAAGGCCAAATGAACACCGCCATTCCGACAAACTAACCACTCAAATGGTATTATTGGTCTATTCGGGCCGATAGACCCTACAAAAAAATGGCGACCTCGGATGAGGCCGCCATGATTAAATTACGTATGGGAGGTTTCAGTGTTGGAAACTTCAGTGTTGGAAATCTCAATTTCCTGAACCGTCCACCTTACTGGACGATGGGCAGGGGCTTGGTGTTTTTCCACTGACCTCGAGTGAAGTCGGGGAAGTCCTGAGGCATGCCGTCTTCGGCGACGGACTTCATGGACAGAGGGGTAACCGCGGACCAGAAGGCTCCTTCGTAGACGTTTTGGTCAAGCGGTTGACCTTTACGCAGACATTCGATCACCCGGAAGTTCATGATGGCATCCATGCCACCGTGGCCGCCCATCTTCTTGGCGACGTCGGCCATACGCTTGTAGAGCGGGTGGTCGAAGGCTTCGTAGAAGGCCTTGATTTTGTCTCCCTGGGCCCATCCGTGGTAGTTGGTGTGCTTTCTGTCGCCCGCCAGTGCCTTGAAAAGCTTTTCTGGCAGACCTTCGTCCTTGCCGTAGTCGAGGGCGATGCGGGTTGGGAAGCCGGCTCCGGTTCCCTTGGTTCCTTGGATCAGGTTGTGGCGGGAGTAAGGGCGCGGACTGCTTTCATCCCACTGGACCATCACGGTGCGACCGAGGGTGGTCTTGATGATGGAGGTACTCATGTCACCACCTTCGTAGGTGATTTTGTTGAGCTCGCTGTCAGGTTTGAAGTGTTTCTTGGCGTAGAGCGCGTGGTTTTTTGCCGGAGATGAGAAGGAGACAATCCTGCGGAAGTTGTCGTCGCCACGTGCGAGGTTCATATACTGGGCGACGGGGCCGAGTCCGTGGGTCGGGTAGAGGTTGCCACTCTTTTTGGCCCAGTGGTATGTGCGCCAGCTACCGGTGCCACGTCCGTTTTCGACATGTCTCATTTGTCCGCGAAGTTCGTGGATGTAGGCGGCTTCACCGTGGAGGATATCGCCAAAGATTCCCAGTCTGCACATGTTGAGATACATCAACTCGTCGCGTCCGTAGTTGACGTTTTCGAGCATCATGCAGTGTTTTTGGGTTTTTTCCGAGGTGTCGATCAGTTCCCAGGTTTCTTTGATGGTGGTGGTCAGTGGGACCTCGACGGCGACGTGGGCACCTGCATTCATGGCGTCGATGGCCATGGGGGCGTGCCATTCCCAAGGAGTGACCACGTAGACGAGGTCGGGCTTGGTTTCCTTGAGCATCTTTTTGTAGGCGTGCTTGTCTCCGTGGTAGAGTTTGACATTTTGGTGGCGTTTGCCTTTGCCATTGGCCAGAACTTTTTTCTTGGCGCGTTCGCAAAGGTCCTGGTGGAGGTCGCAGATGCCGACAAATTCAGTCCCTTCGAAGGCGGACACGTGGTTGAAGTGGGTTCCTCCACGGGCACCACAACCGATGATGGCTACTTTGATTGTGTCGAGTTTGGGTGCGATAAAATCCCCCATGTACTTCGCACCGCTTGGGCGGGATGGTGTGGAGTCTGCAGCTTTGGCTACAACGCTGGCTGCGGCGAGGCCGGCACCAGCGCCTCCGATTTTTTTAAGAAAATGACGTCTTGAATTGCTTTGTGTGTCCATAGGCATATGAGTGAATTAGCCCTTAAACGCAGGTCGTGCAAAGGATTATTCAAGATTCGTAAGAATTGGGAAATATGACGATCAAGGGTTAAACTTGATGCCTGCTTGTGAATACAGGGGGTAGGCGGCGGTCTGCGTTGGGTCGGGTCTGTTGGACGGGAGTCAAAAAAAGTGACCTGCGGGTTTGACATGGGGGGGTGAAAACGTCTTTACTAAAGAAAAGAATACCTCTTTTTATCTATGGATGCTCGGAGGTTTTCGGTTGCGGGACTGCTGAAAGGATTGCCGTATTTGCCGGAAATACCTTTGGAGCAACCTCAAACACCTACCATCAACGACACCAACGATCAGATTTATGAGTGAGAACGAAGATAACAAGCCGAAGACAATAACCGGCGATTCCGCGCCAATGACCAAGACCTCTGCGGTGCCTATCCGTAAGGAAACCGTGCGCGTGACCTTGAAAGCTCCACCTCAGGGAGCAAAAGGACCGACCGCCCCTCCGGCTCCTCTGACCCCTCCGACAGGTGCGGTGCCTACCAGCCCCAAGCCTCCGGCGCCCGCGCCCACGATTCCTTTGAAGACTTCCGGCCCGGCGACAGCCGTGCCTCCCGCACCTGCACCGACAGTCAAATTGCAAACCGGCGGAGCTACCGGTCCGGCAACCAAACTTGCCACGCCTGCACCGACGGTGAGATTGAACACTCCGGGAGGATCTGGTCCGGGAACCGTTCCTTTGACCGGTGGTCCTGCTACGGGGGCTGCCAGCCAGCAATTGCCTAAGGCGACCGTTCAGTTGACTCAAACCCAGCCGATGGATGCTCCTGCCACTCCGTCCCAAGCGGCCACCATCCGAACTGCGGATGATGATGACGCTTCTTCCGAGGAAGGTGAAGGCGCGGCTGCAGCTCTTTCGGTTGTCTCTCTGGTGGCAGCCTTGATTGTGCTCGGGGTGCAATTGGCTACAGCCAGCATCTGGGTTGACGGAGAGTGGGGTCGCCTTTTTGAATAAGGGGGGCTACGAGGAAAATCATTTTAGTAATCAATCACTATTCTATCACCATGGTAATGCAAATTATTCTACTGGTTCTTGGAGGTTTGGTGGCTTATCTCGCATTTGCGACGAGCGCCCTGCCTTTGCCAGTTTAACGAGCCCAAGACGAGCTCTCTCGGAGAGCCCTTTACAAGATCTATTACAGATCGATTGGTCGGATGGAATTGACCGTTCCGGCTGATGACAGATTAAACGAGCCGTTCATGGAATTATTCATGGGCGGCTCTTGACGTACCGACTGGAACAGGCATATTTCGTCCATGGCTAAGACGTATAACGAAAGCAACTTTGATGCCGAGGTATTGAGCTCGGATAAGCCGGTATTGGTAGATTTTTGGGCCGAATGGTGTGGTCCGTGTAAGATGATTTCACCTCTCATTGATCAACTGGCGGATGCTGTGGCGGACACGGCGGATGTTGGTAAGGTGGAGGTTGATACCAATCAGTCGCTCGCTGCCAAGTATGGTGTGCGCTCGATCCCATGTCTTCTTTTCTTCAAAAATGGAGAAGTGGTCGAGACCATCACAGGTGCGAATGTGACCTTGGATCAATTGAAGTCGACCCTCGAAGGCCTCGCCTAAAGCGGTGGTTTTGCCTTGTCGGCAAAATCAAGACTAGGATTCTGGAGCGATGATCAGCGGATCTGGAATCGTCGATTTGATAACCACGTGGCTTCCCAGGAGGCCCGTGGTTTATTTGTTTTTCTTTGTCTCCTGGTTGGTGACGTTGTGGTTTTTGTCTGCCGGAAACCCTGCGCCAAAGAATGGTCCAGAGATCCCCCATGTGGATAAGGTGGCTCATTTTGTTTATTTTGCGATCGGAGGGGGGCTGATGATGGCCTACGCCTATTATCGTTGGCCCTTATGGCGGCGTTTCCGTCTCCGCATGGTGATGGTTGTTTTTTTACTGTCCTCCGTGATTGGGCGCTTGGACGAGTATCATCAGACGTTTACGCCGGGGAGAAGTGGCAATGATACGGGGGACTGGATTGCGGATAGCCTTGGCGGTTTATTTGGTGCCTCGGTGATGGTGATGGTTCTTTTGCCCGGGCTGGAACGGCGCAAGCGCGACTCGGATAAGCCTCGAAAATCGCAAATTGTTGCAAATTCACTTGACTGACAGCTGGCAGGGTGTATCTCTCGCCGCCCGCAAGCAATCAAATTTTCAAATTCATGGCCAGAGTATGTAGTATCAGAGGTTCCCGAGTCCGTATGGGTGGTAAGATTCACCGTTCCGGATTAGCGAAGAAAAAAGGAGGTATTGGTCGTCACGTGACCAAGGTGGTGAAACGTTCTGTTTCTCCCAACCTTCACACGAAGCGCATTTATGTTCCTGAGTTGGGCCGTCACGTGAAGGTGAAGCTCAGTGCCAAGGCGATCAAAACGATCAACAAAAATGGCGCCTATGTGACTTTGAAGAAAGCTGGCCTGATCTAAGGTCCCTTTTTTCGCTTTTACGCCACTTTGTTTCCGATTGGAAGCAGTGGGGTAAAACAAAGATTCATTTCGTAGAGGACGATGGCTTTCGAGCCATGGTCCTCTTTTTTTATGCTTAACATCGGTTGATTGCTCTGCCATTTTTCTGGCATGAAATCATTGAAATGGATCGGAGTGTTGCAGGCTGTTTGCCTTGTTTTTGTTTCTTGTGGTAAAAAAGAAGAGTTGGATACGCCCAACGGTGGTTCGGCTTCAACGTCTGGTACCGCCGTTGGTGGTTTTGTCGAGGAGTTGCAACCTGTGGTTTCCCGCTTGGAAACGAATGGCGTGCATTTTTCCGTCACGCAGTATGATCAGGATTTGGTAAAAATCGCGGAAGGTCTGAATCAGTTTCTGGATGTGATGCGGGATAGCGGGGAGGCGGTGCCCGCGGGGCTTGATATCCGGGATGTGGTGGAAGATTTGGGTTTGAGCAAGGTCTCGGCGATCGGTAGGAGTTCTCGCCAGACGGATGATGGCTGGCATAACCGCATGTTTTTGCATACCGGGGGGAGCCGGAAGGGGGTGTTGTCGTTGCTGGGGCGGGATGCTAAGCCGTGGCGTGCAGCCACTCTTGCCCCTGAGGATGCGGATCTGGTGCTTGAGTTTGAATTGAATTTGTCAACCTTGCAGCAAACGGTGGAGCCTGTAGCCGCAGCCTTCGGTGAAGAACCCGAGCGAGGGGTGGCGGAGCTGATGGCTCAGAAGGTGGGGGCCGGGGCCTTGAGTCTGGCGGATCTTCTGGGGAAAACCAATGTGCATGCTACTTTGATCATGACTCTTGATGGTAAAAAACGATGGGATCCCGGAATTGATGTGGAATTGCCAGGAGTGGATCTTGCCTTATGTATTGATCGTGGGCTTTGGTTTTGGGGGCAGTTTGGTGAAATGGTTGAAGCAGACTTGGAAGTCAGCGAGCAGAATGGCTTGAAGTATGTTCGGGTTCCGGAATCGATGGATACCCCGCTTGGTGAAATCCGCCCCTTGTTTATCATTGACCCGGACAAGGACCAGGTTTGGTTCGGGATGAGGGAGTCGTATGTGGAGCGCTGCCGGACAGGAACTGGCGCATTGGGGGGATCGGCAGATTTTAAAAAGGCGATGGCTGGTATTCCCGACGAAGGAAATGCGCTGTTTTATGTTTCCAATGAATTTTGTCAGGAAGTGATGACCGCGGTTAAAGGGTTGGAGCAGTCGGCTCCTGAGGAGTCTGAAGAGCAAATGGCTCTGTCTTTAGTGAGCTCATTATTGGGGGACTCCTGGTTGCCTTCGTCTTGTGGGTATGCCTGGGCGCTTTCGAATACGGAGGATGGGGTGCTCATTTCAGGGAACTCTCCCATGCCGGCCAAAGGGGGGAGCCTGACGAGCAGCGTGGCCTCTGTTGCCGCCATGGCCGGGTTCGCCACTCCTCTCGTTTTGAAACAGCAGAAAAAGGCCAAGGTGGTGACGGGAGTTCACCATATGAAGCAGTTGCACTTATTATTGTTCGAACACGATATGGATCACGGGCAATTTCCCGACAAGCTGGAGGCTCTTGTCAAAGAGGAGTACATCGAGCAGGCCGAATTTGAAGCTCTGATTGGGGCTCCGTCTGACAACAAAAACAGGAAGTTGGTTTACGTCTCCGGATTGAGTACGGCTAGTCGTTCGGATTTGATTTTGCTCCATACCCCTGGGCCTGTGGATGGCAAGCGAACGATGCTGCGTATCGACGGATCAGTGACAACCCTGCCGGAAGCTAAGTTTCAGGAGCTTCTTCAAAAGCAGCAGTAGGGGGATAGGGCGGATAACCCTGCCTGGCAGGATTGGTCAATCTTCGTGCTTGGTGGAGGTGGCTCTCTTCGCTAGGGTTCGCTGCGATGCAAGAGCAGAGGGAAGATACGTTGAAGTTTCCTGATTTGGATAGCGTTCCAGTTCAGGATAAAGCTGGAATTGATGCCTGCGCCGCTTCGTTTGAAGCGGGTGATGTGGCCGTCAGTCATCGTGAGCGGCTTCAGCTTGCGGTGAGTATGGTTGATCTCACCACTCTGGAGGGGGCGGATACCCCGGATAAGGTGAGGGCCATGTGTGAGAAGGCGCTGCGTCCGTCGCCGTCGCGGGCATCCATTCCTCATGTTGCCGCGGTTTGCGTGTATCCTACCTTGGTTGGGGTGGCTGCAAAAGCGCTTCAGGGCACGCCGGTGCGCGTTGCCAGCGTGGCCGGGGCCTTCCCGAGTGGTCAAGCGCCTCTCGACCTGAAGCTTTCTGAAATACGATATGCGGTGAGTGAGGGGGCGGATGAGATTGATATCGTCATTTCGCGAGGCAAATTCCTTGATGGTCATTACCGAGAGGTGTTCGATGAAATTGCGCAATCCAAGGAAGCCTGTGGAGCTGCACATTTGAAAGTGATTCTGGAAACCGGGGAGCTGCAAAGCTATGACCATATCCGTATTGCCAGTGAGTTGGCGATGGCGGCAGGGGCTGATTTTATTAAAACTTCGACTGGTAAAATATCTCCTGCAGCCACCCTTCCTGCAACGCTGGTGATGTTGAATGCTATTTTGGATTATCATCAGAAAACGGGACGGATGGTGGGGATGAAACCTGCCGGAGGGATTCGATCCGCCGCTCAGGCCATGCAATACCTCTCAATGCTTGAGCAGATCCTTGGGGAAGGCTGGATGACCCCGGAATGGTTCCGCTTTGGGGCCAGTTCCCTGCTTGATGATTTGGTAGAAGCCTACCCCGCCCGAGCTGGTGACTAGAATCAAGGGCTTGCACCGTGGGGGTATCTCATCTAAGTAGGTCTTTCCCAGTTGGGCATACTGCCTGTTTGCCCAGCCGGGGACTTCACCATTCATGAAACGCTTTTTCCCATATTATAAGTATCTTCTCGAGGTCAAATGGCTGTTTGCTATTGCTGTTGCTGCGGGGATTGCCTACGGCGCGGTTGCTGGAGCTGGGTTGCCGCTGGTGATGAGGGAGGTGCTGCCCGGGGTCTTTAGTCACGACCAGAGGCCGCTCGCCGATTTGATTTTTGCCGCTTTGTTGCTTCCTGCGATTTATTTGGTCCAGGGAGTTGCCCAATTTACCAATACTTACCTGATTAACTACTGTGGTTTCCGGGTGGTTGAGAGCATTCAGGTCAAGGTGTTCTCCCGGGTTCAGAAGTTGCCCTTGTCGTTTTTCCACAAAAATAAAAGTGGTGACCTGCTGAGTCGTTTGACTGTGGATACCCAGCAAATGCGCATGGCCATTGTCGACGTTTCCAATGACATAGTCGTGCAGCCGATGAAATTGATCGGGGCCGTAGGAGCCTTGGTGTATATGTCGATGCAGAAGAGTGAGTTTTTTGTGTTGTTGGTATGTTTGGCTACGGTGCCGGCCTGTGTGTTTCCGATTCGGGCGATAGGTAAAAAATTGTTCCGTAAGGCCAAAGTGGTGCAAGCGCAGACGGGTGATTTGACCGCGTCCGTGACCGATGGCTTGCAAGCTCCGATGGAAATTCGGGCATATAACATGCAGGATTCGGTGGTTTCCCGGTTCAGGCAGCAGGTGAACCGTTTGTTGGTGGCGCGAATGAAAGTCGTTAAATACGATAAATCGATGACCCCGGTGATTGATTTTATCACCGTGTGTGGTGCGGCGGCCGCCATCGTTTATGCCGGACACTCAGGGATGGAGTTTAAGAAGGATGTGGTTCCTTTACTGACGGCACTGTATCTGAGTTACGATCCGCTGAAGCGGCTTGGAAAAATTCACACCAAAATTCAGCGTGCTACGGCGTCCTTGGATCGTGTTGAGTATGTGTTACATCACGAAAATGATTTGCAGGAGCCGGATAAGCCACAGCCATTTGCTGATGTCAAGGGGGCGGTTCAGCTCGAGCAGGTATCCTTTGCCTATGACAAAGAGTGCGTGTTGCGGGATTTGAATTTGTCGATTCCGGCTGGTCAGGTTGTTGCCATTGTTGGCCCGAGCGGTGCTGGAAAGAGTTCCTTTGCTTCGTTGATCCCGCGTTTTTACGATGTGACTCAGGGTAGGATTACCGTGGATGGCGTCGATGTCCGCGAGGTTGAAAAACATGATTTGCGTGAGGCCATTGCCATTGTGACCCAATCCCCGGTTCTGTTTAACGAAACGGTGATGGAAAATATACGAATCGGGAAGCCGGAAGCCTCCGATGAGGATGTGATTGAAGCTGCCCAAAAAGCCCATGCCCATGAATTCATTGAGACGCTGGATGGTGGGCTCGGCTATGAAACCCCTGTCGGCGAACGCGGGACCCTGCTCTCTGGCGGACAGCGTCAACGGATTGCGATTGCCCGGGCGTTCCTTAAGGATGCTCCGGTCTTGATTCTCGATGAGGCAACATCCGCATTGGATAGCGAAAGTGAAGCGGCCATCCAACAAGCACTTGAAGAGTTAGTGGAAGGTCGAACGACCTTCATCATCGCCCATCGATTCAGTACAATCAAGATTGCCGACCGCATTCTGGTGCTTAATCATGGACGTCTGGTGGCTGATGGATCGCATGAAGAAATCTATCCGACGAGTGCCTTGTATCGTGACCTGTACGACCGTCAGAGTGGGTAAGGTGGGGGCTCGTTTCGCCTTCGGAAACCGGGTATCATTTCCAGCCATGCTCTAACACACGTTTGTTTTTGAGTTGACCGCAGTGTGATGTCGGGCATATTGGGGCACGTGGCTGATACGAGAGAACAGATACTGGAAGCAGCTTGGGAGCTCTTTGCCGATAAGGGATTTGAGGATGTTTCCGTGCGTGATGTGACGAATGCTGCAGGGGTGAACCTGGCTAGCGTGAGTTATCATTTTGGAGGGAAGGATGGCCTGATTCAGGAAACGGTGAAGCGTTGTTTGAATCCGTTGTATGACTATGGGATCAAGCTTTTGGATGAGGCCATCGTAGAATATGGTGGAATGGAAAAAATTCCCTTACGCCATTTGATGGCGTGTTGGCTGCGGCCCTTGTTTATGCCCGAAGAGTGTGGGGTTCGCTCGGATTTGATTTTGCGTCTGATTGCCCGTTATCTGATTGAGCATAGTTATACCGTGCCCTTGGTGACCAAGGGGCTTCTATCTGAAGTTTACCGGGTGTATATCCAAGCTTTTAAAATTCACTTCCCCGATCTGACGGATGGTCAGATTGTTCAGCAGATTGTGTTTGCCGAAGGGGCCGCCTTCTACTGCAGCGGAGTTGGTCAGATTGTGATCAACTTGCTGAAAGGCTCTCCGGTGGACATCGAGAATGTTGACCGTGAGCGTTTGATGGAAGAGTCGATTGATTTTGCTCTTTATGGATTTGGAGGAAAGCCGGAGCCAGCAGCGTAGTCGAAGTATTGTAATCTGAATTGATGATGGAGCCCGGGATGACGGAGTGGGTGGACACGCCCGAAATGATGATTGATCTGGGGAAACGTGTGGCTGCCGAGCTATCGGACGGAAACGTCTTGGCGTTAACCGGAGGGCTTGGAGCAGGGAAGACACATTTCACCAAAGGTTTGGCCTTGGGCTTGGGATGCCATCAGTCAGTGACCAGCCCTACCTTTACGCTTGCACATGAATACACCGGTGGGCGACTGCCGATTTTCCATTTTGATTTCTACCGGATGGAGAGTGTGGAGGAGGTTCTCCGGATTGGTTGGGACGAGTATCTTGACTCGGAGGGGGTGGTGGTCATCGAATGGCCGAACAAATTTCCTGACTTGATCCCGCAAGGTTCCATTTGTCTGGAGTTCGAAATTGACGGGGAGCGTCGCCGGGTGCTCAGGCGCGCCTGAGTTTACGGCTTATGCTGTCTGCGTGAGGCATGTTTGTCCTTTCCCCTCCAGATTTGTCGGTGGTTGCAGTATTGGCAAGTGAAGCTGTTGGTGAAGACAACTTGAAAGGCAACACGCAACGAGTAACTGCAGAATAGTTTTTTGGCCCGGCGTGCTTTTGCACAGCGTGTGCTTTTGACGATCATGGATCGACAGTTGGGGCAAACGACCTTGCTTCCTTCGATGGCTTGAACCATTTGTAAGAGTAGCAGCAAGCCAAAGCTGACCGCGGCAATGATGAGGTAAGGAATGTAGTAGAGGTAGGCGCCAACAGCGAAAAATAAAACGCCTGCGACAAACGCGACCAAGCGTAAAATCGTGAATAGGGAGATCAAGAATAGCCACTTGGTATTCAAGATCCGGTGGTGATGTTTTGCCATTTTGAATTTGGGTAAATTTGGGTATCCGGGTAATCATGGCTAGGATCGCCCGGACATTCAAGATGGTCTGACGGAGTGAAATAGGCAAGGATAGATCGTGAAGACATGACAATCGGCAGCCGGGTAGAGAAAAGATATTAAAAAGATACCGTGCAATTTATGGCGGTTTCGTTATCAATTCGCTTGTGCGATTGAAATTAAAAGTGGCGTATGACGGCCGCCCTTACAAGGGTTGGGCGACTCAAGTCAGTGGGAATACGGTTCAGGATATTCTGGAAGCCGCGATTGCTGAGGTGGCAAAGAAACAGCTCAGAATTTATGCCTCCGGGAGAACGGACACAGGCGTGCACGCGATTGGTCAAGTGGTGCATTTTGATGCCCCGGAGGGGCTGACGATGAATCCCTTCAACTGGATGCCCGCAGTGAATACCAAGCTCCCAGCCACGATCCGGGTCATGGATTGTGAGGAGGTCACAGAGGACTTTCATGCCCGCTTTTCAGCGAAATCAAAGACCTATACCTATGATTTGTGTTTGGCTCCGGTTCTTCCTCCATTGATGGCGGGCTTGGCCTGGCATTTACCGCGCCAGCTTGATCCGGAAAGTTTGAGTCAGGCATTGGAGCTGATGCGTGGAGAGCATGACTTTCGCAGGTTCTCTGCACGTCGTGGCAATGAAACTTCTGAAACCGATTACGTACGCTGTCTGAGCCGGGCGAGTTTGGAGGCCACCGAGTTGGGGTATCGGATCACATACACGGGGAATGGCTTTTTATACAAGATGGCCCGATTGTTGACAGGCTCGGCCGTGAATGTTTCGCAAGGGCGATTGCGTCTCAGCGATTTGGCTGAGATGTTTGAATCCCCTGAGGACTTGAGCCATGGAAAACCTCCGTATTGTGCACCGTCGGGTGGGTTGACCTTGGATCATGTAGCGTATTGAGAGGGAAACAAAAAACGACCTGCCCGGAGTGGACAGGTCGTTGGGTGATTGATACGTGAGCTCTTAGTTCTGGGACAGAACGTTGGGAACCCTCTAGTGGGCCCGGCAGAACTCCTCGAAGCGAGTCAGTCCTTCGTTGAGCACGTCCAGAGTGGTGCAGTAGCTGATCCGGATGCTGTTGTCGTTGCCGAAGGCGATGCCGGGAACGGCTGCGACACGGTAGCGCGTGAGAAGCTTGTCACAGAGGTTGACGGATTTGAGGCCGAGTTGCTCGGTGTCGAGAAACATGTAGAATGCGCCCTGAGGTTCAGTCACCTTGATGTTTGGGATGGCGCTGAGGCGACCGTAAACAAACTGGCGACGGACGTCGTATTCAGCATTGAGGTCGGTGATAAAGTCCTTGCCTCCTTCCAGTGCTGCCAGTGCTCCGTACTGGGCAAAGGTGGTGGCATTGGATGTGGTGTGGCCTTGAATTTTTGAAATGGCCTCGGCAAGTGGCTTCGGTGCCGCGGTGTAGCCGACCCTCCAACCGGTCATCGAGTAGGCTTTGGAGAAGCCGTTGACGGTGATGGTCAGGTCGTAGAGGTCTTTGCCCAGGGATGCGATGCTGGTGTGGCGGGTATCGCCGTAGACCAGGTGCTCGTAGATTTCGTCGGCCAGGATGATGATGTCTTCGTAGAGGGCGACTTCACCGAGAGCTCGGAGTTCGTCAGCGGAGTAGACCGAACCGGTCGGGTTGCCCGGGGTGTTGAGGATGATCATCTTGGTCCGGCCGGTCATGTTCTCCTCGAATTGCTCCGGGGTGATTTTCCAGCCGTTTTCAGCGGTGGTTTCGACAAAGACGGGCTCGGCTCCGGCGAGGCGCACCATTTCCGGATAGCTCACCCAGTAGGGTGACGGGATGATGACTTCGTCTCCTTCCTCACACACCGCGAGGATGGCGTTGAAGCAGGATTGTTTTGCCCCGCTATTGACGACGACCTGACGGGGGTCGTAGTCGATACCGTTGTCTTCTTTCAGCTTTTTGGCGATACCTTCGCGCAGTTCAGGGATGCCTGCTGCCGGGGTGTATTTGGTTTTGCCTTGGTTCAGGGCCTCAATGGCTGCGGCCTTGATGAAATCGGGAGTGTCCTGATCGGGTTCTCCGCCGGCCAAGCCGTAAACTTCCTCACCTTGGGCCTTCAAGGCCTTGGCCTGATTCGTGACAGAGAGGGTGAGTGACGGGGATACCTTGTTGATTCGTGATGAGATGGAGTCCATGGAGCTAATGAGTTCAAATTGAAGTTGGTCGCACAGCTGCCTTGATCGGGGCAATGGCGGTGTCCATGAGCCCCTCAGAGCAGAGCGGTGACGATTAGTTACTCCATGCGGCAGTTGATGCAAGTCAAATGCCTGATTGCAGCTTAGAATTTTGTCATCAGCCTCTCAGGCGACCCCGGGCGGTGACCCACTTGCCTTTGCGGATGACTTGGAAAAACTCGAGCCCCTGCTGCTTGCCCGCCAGGCTGGTCTCCTGCCATTGTTCACGGAGGATGCCGGAGATGATGAGGTCTGCATGGGGCTCCATGCAGGAGACAATGGTGGGGAATGCCTGTTGGAGAATCGTGGAGAACATATTGGCAACAACCACCGGCCATTGGCGGTCTGGTGACCATTTGAGGACATCCTGCTCACTCATCTTGACCTTGCTGACCTCGTTGCGTTTGACATTTCTTCGGGCAACTTTAACCGCTTGAGGGTCAAAATCCATTCCGTGGGCGTGTTCGGCGCCGAGCATGCGGGCGGCGATGCTGATCACACCGCTGCCAGTGCCAAGGTCGAGAAAGTCCCAGGAGCTTTTGCTTCGTTCTTTTGCGACATCAACGAGCAGGCGCAGGCAGGTGGAGGTGGTGGCATGGTCACCGGTTCCGAAGGCCATATCTGCCGGGATTTGAATGATGTGGCGACCGGGGAAGGCTTGGGCGAGCTTTTGCCGGGCATCATCCTCTCTCGCTCCGGTGATGATAACCGAGCTTCGGATTTTGATTGGTGGGCGAACCGGTTCGCTGACGGCGGCCCAGTTTTTGTGGACAAGTTTGCGAATGCTCCCCCCAAATTGCTTTTTGATCGCTTGTGCCTCATCCTCGGTCTCGGTGTAAACTTCGACGCGGACGGTTTTATTGGTTTTCAGGCGGGAAATGACGGCATTGGGATTGCCGTGGAAGCGATCTTCCCAAGCATCTTCCCATTGAACTCCCGATAATTTGGACCAGACCCACATGAATGACAGGGTAGGAAGCTGCCGGGGAGAGTCAAGAAGCAACAGAAGGTATGATACGGCTTAAAGTCCGAGCATGCTGACCACCTCATGGCGGGTGAACATGCTGGGGTCTTCCGCAGCTGCGAGTAGTGTCTCCTCGAGGACGATTTCGGACAGGTTTTCGGTGAGGTCCTGAGTTTTATCGATGGGAGCCTCGACCATTGTATTGTCGGTCGGCAACGAGGGGGGAGATTGGGTGGCGGGCCAGAACTGGTAGGCCATGGCGGCGCAGAGGCAGGCGCTTGAGGCTCCCAGAGCGAAGTTGCGGGAGCGGACCAGTCGAAGCAGTCTGGACCTGAGGGGCTCGGGTTTTTCCAAGCGGATATGGCGCACGACATTCCGTGCGAAAAAGGGATCGGGTTCTGGGTCCGATGCCTCCGAGAGCAGATCCCACAGGGGATCACCGGATGCCCAATCATGGGAAGAATCCGGAGCTGCCGAGCCCTTTCGAGAGCGCGTTGCAGATGGGTCTGCCAAGCGGTCGTTCAGGTTCTGATTGGAGGAATTGCGTTTCATGGCGGCCATTTAACCCCGAGGGCAGGGGAAAGTTGTGTTATTTTGCTTAAAAAGAAAAGAAAAAGATCAGACGCCCCGTTTGCTGCCCCAGAGCTGAATGTGGAGTCGGTCGCTGTAGCGGAACCCTCGGTCTCGGCAGAGGTCGACGAGCCAGAGTCGCCGTTGTTGTAGACTGGTTTCATCACGGCCTTCAGGCATCAGGAGGATACGCGATTTCGGAAGGGTGAAGCGGGCGATGAGCTGTTCGATTTCTTCGAGGTCCTGGCTTCGGCTCACGACAAATTTAAACCAGGCTTTGTCTGATGTGGCAAAAAACGTCAGAGCCTCGTCGACAATTCTGAGAGATGGTTTATTACCGGAATTTTCCAGTTTGGGGGAAACATTATACTGGGAGACCATACGGTTGAAACCCTCGCTTGGGCAAATGGTTCCGTTGGTTTCGACTTCGAAGCGATACGTTTGGTTTTGGGAGGAGAGCAACTGCATCACCTCACACCACGCGGGTTCTTGCAGCAGGGGTTCGCCTCCAGTGAAAATGATATTCGGGCATCGGTAGCTGGCAATCTGTGCCGCGACCTGGCTGACCGGGAGGCGAACGATGTAATCGTCCCGTTTGAATTTTTGATAGTCCGGATCGCTGTCCCGTTCATGAGGCCAGGGTGTTCCTTCCCAATTCCAGGTGTAGTCGGTGTCACACCAATGGCAGTGAAGGTTGCAGAGGGAGGCCCTGACAAAGACAGAGGGGACTCCTTGGCTGACGCCTTCGCCTTGAATGCTATGAAAAATTTCCGGTCCGGAGTTGAGCCGGGCAAGTTGGAGGGTGGTCTCGCTCATGCTCGCGCTGGTTACAGGCTGGCAAAACAGCGCTGGAGGAGCTTTTTGGTGGCCAGAATGCCATCGACTTCGGAGAGTTGATTGCCTTCGTATTCCACTCCGATGTAGCCTTGGTATTTGGATTCAGCGACCAGTTTCATGGCTTTGAGGAAATCGGTCGAAGTTTCGTTTCCTTTGTCATCAAAGCCATGGCTTTTCGCGCTGACGCCTTTGGCATAGGGCATCAGGTCGGTGATGCCTTGGTAGCGGTCGTAGCTGCCAAAATTACCAAAGTCGGGCAGGGCCCCGCAGTTTGGCAGGTTGACGGATTTGAGAACTCCGGCGAGCCATGCACCGTCCGATGACAGCCCTCCGTGGTTTTCGACGATGACGTTGAGCTTGTAGGGCTTGGCGGCGGTGCTCAAAGCATGCAGACCTTCGGTGACTTGTTTTGCCAACTCTTCACGCGACCCAGGGCCTCCTGCATTGACACGGATCGAGTGACATCCGAGGAAGGCCGCCGCTTCGAGCCATTTTTGGTGGTTGGCGACGGTTTTGGCCCGGCCTTCTTTGGTTTTTGCACCGAGAGCGCCTTCTCCGTCACACATGATCAGGACGTTGCGGATCCCTTCGTTGCCCGTGCGGGTCTTCAGCTCCTTGAGGTAGGTCCCGTCGTGAGATTTGAAAAACGAATTGACGTATTCGACGGCATGGATGCCGAAGGTTTCTTTGCTGAACTTGGGGAAATCGAGGTGGTCGAGCTCCTTTTTACCCAGCATTCGGTGAAGGGACCACTGGGCGAGAGAAATATCAAAGCGCGCTTTCATTGGAGAGGTGGGGACTGCGGTGGATGGTAGGGAGCTTCCCGCGATGGCGGCTCCCGTTGCCGTGGCAGTGCGGAGAAAGGTTCGACGTGTGACAGGCATAATTGAAATGTTATAAGCAGACGCATTTTTCACAAGCCAATTCACGGAGGCTGTGCTACCTCTTTCGTCATGAGCATCATTACACGCCGTGGCGATGACGGACATACCGATACCATGTATGGTGGGCGGATGCCCAAAAACTCTCCGAACGTTGTCGCCTGTGGCTGCGTTGACGAATTGACCTCAGCTTTAGGTATGGTCCGCGTGGCCGGAGTGCCGGATGAAATGGTCGAACATATTGCCACGATTCAGAAGCATTTGATCTCCTTGATGGGCTTGCTTTCCGTGCCTGAGGAAAAAAGGGAAAAATACTTGGCGGACGGATACCCGTCCCTGACCCAGGAAGAACTCGACTGGCTCGAGAGTATTGCCGTGGAAATGCCAACCAAGTTCGAAGGTTGGGTCTTGCCCGGCGCCAGTGGACATCCAGGTGCCGCCTGGTTGGATATGGCTAGAACCGTTTGCCGTCGTGCCGAATTGAGTGCCTGGGCTCTGGGTGATGGCGCATCCAAGGAGGCCTGCCGCTTCCTCAACCGCCTCTCCGATATTTTGTGGCTCTGGGCGAGAAAGCTGGAAAAATAGCACTTGATTTGCGATGGCTTGGCCGCTAGATTCAGCCCATGTCCAAGATTTTTTTCTCTTTGCTTGCTTTTGTTTCGCTGTTGTTTGTGTCCTGTGCTGACCAGTCGACTTCGGAGTTTTCTCCAGCGGGTCCTCAATCTGATTCCAACAGCATGCCTCACAACCGTCCGATGGGACCTGAGGGGGCTGGAGCACTCGGTGTGATGGCGGGTCAGCAGTAAGCTGCGAGAGCTGGCATCCCAAGAGGTTCCTTTGTTCCCTGGTTTTGATCAACCCCGGTCACTCATTTATTCCTGGGTTGATTCCGGCTCATTTGGCTGAATGTGTATATCCCGTTGAGGGAATGGGATGCTGATGTTTTCCTGATCGAAGCGATCTTTGACCTTCCACATAAGCTCGCGGTAGACTGCCCAGTAATCCTTGGATTTAACCCATGGTCGGCAGATCAGGTTGACGGATGAATCCGCCAGAGCATCCACGGCGATTTCCGGTTCCGGGTTTTGCAGGATTTTTGAGTGGGATTGAGTGGTTTCATTCAGCAGGGAGACGGCTTTTTGGATATCATCGGAGTAGCTGATGCCGAAAACCAGATCGACTCGGCGCAGATCCTGACTGCTGTAATTGATGATCGTGTTTCCCCAGACGCTGTTGTTGGGGATGATAAGTTCCTTGTTATCCGGGGTGAGCAGGGTGGTGGAGACCAGGCTCATTTTTTGAACGGTTCCGGATTTGCCGTTCACCTCGACAAAGTGGTCGACATCAAAGGGTTGGTAGAACATGACCATGAGTCCGCTGGCAAAATTGCCGAGCGTCTCTTTGAGCGCGAAGCCGATGATGAATCCCCCCGCTCCCATGGCGGCAATGATGGGACCGATGTTGGCTCCGAGTGAGGCGATGGCAAAGAGGCCTCCGATGGCGAGAACCACGCTTTTGACGGATCGCTCAATGAACTGTTTGAGCATCATGGAAAGGCCTCGCTGTCGCTCCAGGATTTTTTTGATGAAGCGGTTGGCCAGCTTGGCAATGAGCCAGAAGAGCACGAGGATTGCTGCGGCTTGGATCAATTTTTTGACAAAGGCGATGCCTCCCTCGGGGTCGTTGATCCATGAGGATAACCCTTCGAGGATGGTGGAGAGCAACCCTTGATTATTGGCACCTGAGCGGGAGTGACTCACGGCGGCAAGATATTGTTTTTCGGCACTGGCATCCCCACCTTTGGCCTCATAGGCCTCGATGATACGTTTGACCTTTTTGTAGAGATGATACTCCCGATCGTGTTGCGCAGTGCGCTTTTGTTTGAGCTCCTCGAGTGCTTGTTGTTCGAGGCCTTCGGCCTGCATTTGCACATTGATCTCACTGGTCCGGGAGATTTCCTCCTGGGCGTGCCGCATCCAGGCTTTGAGTTCGTTTGAGAGGTCGTTTTTACTGAGTGGGCGCAGGCGGGAATTGAATTGTTCAACCGGGGTGTCAAAGGCGATCAGAGGGGTGGGAGGCGTGGCTTTTTCCTTTGCTGGGTCATTGGTCTGGTCAGGTGCCGCATGGCCGGGGGTGAGCAAAAGAAAAAATGCCCACGTTAGAAGTCGTAGCCACTTGGAGATCGGCATGTGAAGGTGGAGGGTGGAAAGCGGGTTCATACCGACCACTGTATCAATGGATTCCTCGAAGCTCAATGAGATTAGCAGGTTTGCTGTCAGGGCCCCTACAATAGGGAGATTACCTCGGTGGTGCCTGCGGCGCTGACAGGATTGTCAGGATTTTTTTAAGGTTTTACAGGATTTTTAATTCTCAAAGATCAAGGTTTGCCCAAAACCTATCAATTACTTCTAAAATATCCTGTACATCACCCTCCAACATGTGAATCCTGTCAGCGCCGCAGGCTGTTAGGGGCTGGTGTATTCGACCTGTTTGCTGGGCTGAGCTCGGTTTGAAAGGTAAGATGGAAATCTCGCCCCTTACTTAACGGTGGTAAGGTTCGCCTCGTTGAATGGTTGCCACCCGGTAGAGCTGTTCCAGCAGGACCAGCAGTGCGAGTTCGTGCTGCAAGGTGAGCGGGGAGAGTGCCCAAATGAGGTCGGCGTCGTCACGCAGCTGTTGGGTGTGGCCGTCAGAGGCGCCGATCAGGTAACTGGCGCGTTTGACACCACGCATTTCCCATTGATTGATTTTTTTGGTGAGCTGGGCAGTGGTGAGTTGTTCTCCGCGTTCGTCCATGACGATGCGCAGAGTGCCGGAGCTGGCATCGTGCAGCCGTTTGGATACATCCTCGCTATTGCCGTCTTTCGGGTGGATGAGCTCGTAGCTCCCGTAGCGGCGTAGACGCTTGAGGTATTCAGTGGTGCCGTCTTTAGCGTAGCCGAGAGCTGGTTTTCCAGGGGCTAAAATCGTATGTTTCATGAGCCCTATCGTTTATTATAGGACTTAGACCATTCTGGCCAGCAGCCATGGTAGGAGCTCGCTGATGGCGATGCGCTCCTGCTCCATGCTGTCGCGGTGACGCACGGTAACGGTGTCGGATAGGTCTTCGCCGTTCGGTCCTTCCTCGCCGAGGGTTTCGAAGTCGATGGCAATACAGAATGGAGTGCCGACTTCGTCCTGGCGGCGGTAGCGGCGGCCGATGGCTGCGGTTTCATCGTAGAAGATGTTCATATGAGGCTGCAGCAGAGCTTTGACTTCCTTGGCTTTGGCGACGAGTTCCGGCTTGTTTTTGAGCAGTGGTAGGACGGCGGCCTTGATGGGGGCGATGCAGGGTTTGAGTCGCATCACTTTTCGGATATCAGGTTTGCCACCTTCCTTGGTGAGATCTTCTTCGTCGTAGGCTTCACAGATTACAGCGAGCACGGTGCGGTCACAACCAGCGGAGGGTTCAACGACATGAGGGATGAAGCGCTCCTTGGTTTCGGGGTTGAAGTATTCGAGGCTTTTGCCGGAGCATTCCTGGTGTTTGCCGAGATCGTAGTCGGTGCGGTAAGCCACGCCTTCGAGTTCCTGGATTCCGAAGGGGAATTCGTATTCGATGTCGTAGGTTTTTTTCGAGTAGTGGGCGCGTTCTCCGTCCGGCACATCGAGGATATGAAGTTTTTCGCGAGGTACGCCGATTTCCTCGTAGAAGTTGAGGCGTTTCTCGAGCCATTCGTCGGTGAGCTTCATGCCATCATCGGGGTGGCAGAAGTATTCGATTTCCATTTGTTCGAACTCGCGTGAGCGGAAAGTGAAGTTGCGCGGGTTGATTTCGTTGCGGAATGCCTTACCGATCTGAGCGATGCCGAATGGAATTTTCAAGCGTGAGGAGTCGAGCACGTTTTTGTACTGCACAAAAATCGTTTGAGCGGTTTCCGGACGGAGGTAGGCGACGGCGTTAGGGTCGTCATCGTCTGCGGAGGCACCCATCTTGGTTTCGAACATCAGGTTGAACTCTTTGGGTTCGGTGAGTTCACAACGTTTGTCTTCGCCTTTGGGGAGCTGTTTTTTTGCTTCGCAAAGAGGAACCTCTTCGAGTTGATCTGCGCGGTAACGTTTTTTGCAGACTTTGCAGTCACACATGGGGTCGGAAAACCCGCCGACGTGGCCGGAGGCGGTAAGCACCGCCTGGTGGGTGAGGATCGAGCCATCCATACCGACGATGTCGTCTCGTTCTTGGACATTTTTGCGCCACCAGTATTCTTTCAGGTTGCGTTTGAGTTCGGCTCCGAGCGGGCCGTAGTCCCAGCAGCCGTTCAGGCCACCGTAGAGTTCACCAGATTGGAAGATGAACCCCTTGCCTTTGCAAAGGGAGACGATTTTTTCCATTTTCTCGGGGTCGGTATGTGTACGTTCGGCCATAGCGGGAGGGAGACTAGGAATCCATCGTCAGGAGTCAAGCAGCGATTGGGTCGTAGTCTTACAAATCGGGGCATGAAAAGTGAGCGAAGTAAGTAATATCATTCTCCCAGTTAAATTGGCAGAATGGTTTGAGTTTAAGATGATGAATCAGTCAGCAAGCTGAATGGCAAGGGGGCACTGAATCTTATAGATTTTACCGTTGTTGCGCGTCGGTTGCATAGCCCGCTATGCGCCTTCCTTGCGCCTAGTTAAAATCGAAAACCTTCAGTGCCATTCAGCCAATTTAACGGATCAAATGGTATAAGATCAGAGTTGCCAGTGGTGACTTGATTGGGCAGCTTGTCTGTGTGTCTGCAAGTTTAAGCGTAACGCGCCTGGTGCGTCGGATGAAAAACCTCCTCGAGATCGAGATTGGCGAGGTCTGGGTCGAGGGTGAAGTCAGTAACCTCCGCCGCCAAGCAAGCGGGCATTGTTATTTTACCCTCAAGGACGAGGGGGCCCAGGTGTCTTGCGTGTTATTCCGCGGGCATGCGGCTCGGGCCAAGACGCAACCTGAGAATGGGATGCAGGTGAGGGTCTTTGGCGAGGTGTCGGTTTATGAAGCCAGAGGACAGATGCAATTGATTGTCAAGCAGGTGGAGGATGCCGGGTTGGGTGATTTGCAGGCTCGTTTCGAGGCCCTGAAGCGTAAGCTGGATGCGGAGGGTTTATTTGATCCTTCGATCAAGAAGGCATTGCCGGAATTTCCAGTAGCTGTCGGCTTGATTACCTCCCCGACGAGTGCGGCGCTCCAGGATATGCTCAATATTTTGTCGCGCAGGGCTCCATGGGTTCAGCCGGTTCTGTATCCTGTGCAGGTTCAGGGGGCGGGTGCGGAACATGGGATTGCCCGTGCTTTGGAGCAGTGGGGTGAGCCGGAAAAGCATGGCCTGCCGGAGGTCGATGTTCTTATTGTCGGTCGTGGTGGGGGTTCTCTCGAAGATTTGTGGAATTTTAACGAAGAGGTGGTGGCGAGAGCTATTTATGCTTGTCCGGTTCCTGTTGTTTCTGCCGTTGGTCATGAAATTGATTTTTCCATCGCGGACTTTGTTGCGGACATGCGGGCTCCCACGCCGAGTGCGGCTGCCGAGTTGGTGGTTCCGGATGCGGTCGATTTACGTGCGAGGGTAGAACGATTGTCTCAAGGGTTGAAGAGGGTGGTAGATGCTCGGCTTAAGCACGATGAGATGATTGTGCGTTCGGCGAAGAGAGCGCTGATGCCTCGCGATGCCGAGCGGGCATTGCGTGAACCCATAATGGAGCTTGACCGGATGCGGCAGGAGTTGGCCTCTGCCGCGGGATTAGAAATGCAGTCGATGAGCGGAAGGGTCAAGGAGTTGACCTTGCTCCATGCAGCGCATCATCCGGAGAAGGTGATGCAGCGGCGGAGCGAGCGCTTGGATCACGCCAAGGTGCTTTTTGAAATGGCCGGGAAATCAGGTGTGCAGCAGATGGAGCAACGACTTCGTCGTTTGTCATCTCTGGTAAAAACTCTGGGGCCGGATGCGACCTTTGCCCGTGGGTTTTCGATCACGATGGATGCGGAGGGCAATGTGATCCGCAAGGTGGAGGACGTTGAAGCTGGTGATGTGTTGCAAACCCGCCTTGCACAGGGGTCGGTGCTGAGTGAAGTCCAGCGGCGCTGAGTACGATCAGCGCTGGAGCTGAAAGGGGGTGCCCATTTCTCCGAGTGGCGGGCGGATCCACTGGAAATGAAGTAATGAGTGGATGCTGAGTTGTTTTATTCCATTCGCTTGATGCTGGTAATAGAGTCGCAGATTGACGGGCACCCGTGCATCGGGCGGGATCTTGCTCATCAGTGAGGCTCCCTCGGCACCTTTTTCCATGATGGCCAGTCCGGTAAAGGCTCCTTGTTTGTTTTCAATGGTCAGTGCAATATGGGACTTCTCCGTTGTTCCCGGAGGCAGGGGGCCGAGATGGGGGGTGACGTAAGCTCTCATTTGAACCGGCTTTTCTGGTTGGGTCAGAGCAAATTGTTCCCATGATATTTCGCCGTAAGCGTAAGAGGCCTGCCAGTGGATTTTCAATGCGTCTCCTTCTTGTTGGAGAACGGCGTGGGACCTTTGTTTGTTCAGTGACACGTAAGCCAGCATCCAGATTGGTTGGCCATCGTATTGGGCTGCTTCGATCCGGTCGATTTTCCAGAGTGGGGAGTCGAAGTGGTGGCGGGTCTTATAGTAATCGTTTAATGCATCGCGGCACTCGTCCGGGTGCATGACATACTGCAGGCGTTCTTCGGTCGTGGTGCTGTTGAGGAAGCCGGTCATGGTCTGCCGGGCCAAGCTGCTCGCCTTTTCCTGACTCAGCGGGTTGATTTTTTCTTCGGTTGGGGTGAGGATCAGGCTGGGAGGTTCTTTGTTGAGGATCAGGCTGATGCCGTAGAGGATGGTTCCAGCAAACGAGATGGCGACGAGTGTAACGACTGAAAACAGGAGGTAGCGTTTCCAGCGGGCCGACGGCAGAGTCGGAGTTTGTTGGCTCGGATCGTCGAATCCTGGTTCGGCATGCGGTTGTTCGGCCTCTTCGCTTTGTCCCGCGGGGTTGATCAGCCGGAATGCTTTTTCGGATGATAACTTCCCAGCCATGTTTGTGTGTGGGGAGAGGCTAGCGGCGTCTTCTCAAAGAGGCCAGAGCCCCAAATCCAAGAAGGGAAAACAGAGCGGATGCCGGTTCAGGAACCGGGTTGAGCACGACGGTGTAGCCCAAGTCTTCGAATTGGGCGATGGTCATGTTGCTGATAAAGGAGTCAGGGTTTAGCCACCCGGTCATGAGTTCGTCCCTCATGTCCCTTCCCGTTCCGGCTTGAGTGATACCGGTGGGGCCGGCACCACCGTCAACTTCGTTCCAGTGGCCGTTGGCTGTGCCAGAACCTCCCCCTAGTTCGACGGGGATAAAGCTGGCTCCGCCCTGGCCAAACTCGGTTTGCCATTGGGCGAGTGCCGAGGCTCCGGTGTATTCGCCGCTGCCGTTGACGTAGAGTTCCTGATATCCTGCAATGCCGGCACCGGAGCTACTCCAAAGGGTTCCAAGTCCGAGCACGTGGCCCATTTCATGTTCGATGACTTTGTCGAATGTTCCTGCGGCAACGAGGTTGGCCGTGTCCGCTGTGTCAAAGGTCATACTACCAGATGCGGCGTATAGAAAATTTTCTTCCTGCCCGGTTTTTGCTGTTGTGGGGCCTGCAGACCCAAGAACTCCCCCGGGCCCGTCGTTGGGCTCCAAAGTGACGGAGATCGTGACTGCGTTTGCGTCTTTGCCTCGAATGGTGTCTTTATAGCCTATAATTCGTGATTCCCAGGCCGCTTCTGCTGCACTGAAGGCCGCGAGTTCCTCAGGCGTCGGATTGGAGGTCCCGTAATCGATGATGATATTAAAGCCGTTCGTCAGGTTCTGCTGCTGTGCATCCAGTTCGAAGCTTGGATAGTCATTGACGGTCAGATCTCCCGAGGCTTCTAGATGCGTGACGATTTGGCCCTGATCGTTAAAACTCAAAAAGGAATTGGCATGCACATTGCTTGAGGCCGCAATACTTACCAGAGTTAGAGATAAAAGGAGGGAATGCATGTGATGACAGGCACGAGGGTGTATGGAAAAGTTCGAATTGAAAACCTAGTCAAAACAGGATTCGGTTCAAGGCCTTTTTTAGGCGGGGTTGTTTTTATAAATTGCGAGTTAAGGTGATGATTATGAAGGGTTTTCTGTAATATAGGTGGTCGATAAAGATGTATTTTCCACGTGCAATCGGAGCTAGGCGATGGCACCCTTTTCCCGGGAAGGGAATTAAAGCATATTGTCTGCGTGACGCATACATGTCTGTTTTGGTTCACAACACACACACAATATGCATCATCAACGATCGCCGAGGGCGCAGCGTGCCCTGAGGTTTGGCGCTTGCCATTTCCTTATGAATATTCTTATTGCCATGAGCGCGATAGGCGTCTTGGCGTATGGCGCGTATACCTACGACCAAAAATTGGTTTACTGTGGTGTGGGTGTTGGTGCATTGTGGTTGATTTCGGTGAGTTTGTTTATGGTTAAAGGAGGGAGTTTGAAGTGCCCCTTATGCATGAACCCGGTGTGGGCATCGAGAAAATGTCAGAAGCACTCCCGGGTCAAGCCGGCCTTGGGTGTTAGCTACCGCTTGGGGATTGCCACATCGGTCGCGTTCAGAGGGCATTACCGCTGCCCCTATTGTGGGGAGCGTTTTAGCGCCCATAAATCTCATCCGACCAGAAGAGAGCAGAGTTCTGGGCGAATGAAGCGAGCTCGTTAGGCTGCAAGGGTGAGGCAAAACAGCGTGGGTGGCTATGATCCATGCTTGCTCTTTGGATGGCTTGGTGTTGTATCGCTTGCGTGTCTGAGATGGTGATTGATATTCAGGAAACGAAAAAACGTTACCGGGGAGGCGTTGAGGCTTTGCGGGGAGTGTCCCTTCAGGTCCCTAGGGGGTGCATTTTTGGTTTGTTAGGTCCCAATGGTGCAGGCAAGAGCACCTTGGTGAAAATCTTGATGAGTATCGTACGTGCCAGTCAGTGTTCGGGGACGATGCTGGGGCAGAGGATCGGGCATAAGGCGACACTTGGAAAAGTGGGTTACTTGCCGGAGCACGCCCGTTTTCCTGAGTACTTGAAAGGTGGGGAGGTTATTCGATATGTGGCCGGGCTTTGTGGCGTGCCACATGGTCTTGCCAAGCAACGGGCCGAAGGATTGCTGGAGATGGTGGGGATGAAGGAGTGGGGGGAGCGAAAGATGGGAACCTATTCCAAGGGAATGAAACAACGTATTGGTCTGGCCCAAGCACTGGTGAACGATCCGGAGATTGTCTTTTTGGATGAGCCGACCGATGGGGTGGACCCTACTGGCAGGTTGGAAATGCGCAACATGCTTAAATCCATGCGGGACGAGGGAAGGACCGTATTTGTGAACAGCCATTTGTTGGGGGAGCTTGAGATGATTTGTGACCGGGTTGCGATCCTGGACAACGGGCAGATTGTCCGGCACGGGACGATCGAGGAATTGACTGCAAAGAGTTGCCGGTATGAGATTCGTTTTGATGGTCAGCTCTCATTGGACTTGCAGGCAAAGCTAAAATCGGAGGGGGCGCGGATTGATGCGGGAACGATCGAGGTTTATCAGAATGATCCTGCGGCGATGCAACCGGTGATTGATGTTTTGCGTGCTGAGGGGGTGGTGATCATTGAAATGCGGGAAGCCCGTCAATCACTCGAAGAGTTATTTATGGAATCAGTGACCAACACCGGAGCAGGGGCGCAATTGCCGCCAACTATCCCGGCTCAACCAGGAAGGACGATGCCTCAATGAGACAAATGATGACCATACTCTGGGAGTCGTACCGGCTTCTGGTAGCAAAAAAGATGTTTTGGGTGGTTTTGGCCATTTCTGTGTTGATCGCAGGAACCTATGCTTCTGTGGGCTTTGTGCCCGAAGGCATTTCTGTGCTGTTTGGCGCGCATGTTATTGAGAGTGAGCTGTTGAATGCGGATAGTCCAGTGGCGGAATATGTGTATTTGACCGTGTTTACGGATATGTTGGTTCCGTTCTGGTTAGGTTTGTTTGCTTTGGTTCTGGCGTTGATTTCGGTGTCGTCGGTGTTTCCCGATTTTCTGAAAGGCGGGTCTGTGGATGTAGCTGTTTCCAAGCCTGTCAGTCGGGTGACTTTATTTTTGGTTAAATACCTTGGCTGTTTGTTGTTTGTCGCGATCCAAGTGTTGATTTTCTGTGTGATTGTCTTTTTCGCGCATGGCACGAGAATGGGTTCTTGGAACTATGGCATTTTCTGGGCGGTTCCTTTGCTGACTTTTGTCTTTAGTTTGATCTATTGTATTGCGGTGCTGACCGCTGTGTGGACTAGGTCGACGATGTTTTCTTTACTCATGGCTTTGCTTGTTTGGGGGGTGACCTTGGGGGTTCAGTGGGGGGAGAGCATGTTGTATAAATTTACCTATGTCTTGCCCTCGGTCGGGGTTTCGATTGACATGGAAAAGGGAACCTCTGATTTGGCTCCTGAAGCGCATGATCCCGATGATGGAATGGTGCAATTCTATCAGGCGGTTAAAACGATGGGTTGGCCGTTGCCGAAAACGAGGGAGGCGACCTACATGCTGAAAAAGAAGATTACCGTTGATGGTGGAAATTTAACTGAGATGACTCGCTTTTTAGAAGCCGGGGCATCGGAACGCGAAAAACGTGAAGCCCGGGCTCAGGAAGATTATGCCAACCGCCATTCGGATGCCTATGTGATCGGGTCATCGCTTGTCTTTGAAGCCTGTGTATTGGGCTTGGCCTGTTTTCTTTTTGTCAGGAAGGATTATTAAGATGCGAGATGCCTGAGTGGATTCACCAGTGGATGTTTTTTGTGGGGGTGATTGCGCTTGGTCAATTCAGCCCCGGGCCGGATATGGTGCTTTTGACGAGGACGGCCTTGGCCTCCGGAGCAAAAGCCGGCTGGGCAACGGCTTCAGGGATTGCCTGTGGTCTGGGGGTGCATGCCTTGGTGGCCGTGACCGGGGTGGCGATGGTGTTGGAGCGGGGTGGTTGGTTGATGCGCTGCTTGCTGGGTTTGGCCGCCGTCTATTTGATCTATTTGGGAACGTTGCTGATACGCTCTGGAATGAGGTCTTCGGCCTTGGACGTTGATGCGCAACTGAGAGGTCGGACCTTGGAGGGGCATGGCTGGCGTTGTTGGAAACGCGGATTTTTGTGTAATATACTGAATCCGAAAGTGGCGGTGTTTTTAGCGGGGGTAACGGCTCCTTTTTTATCGATTGCACATGCTCCGCATGGTTGGCCGTTGATCTTATGGTTGACGGTTGTCCTCGAAGGTGTGGTTTTGTGGTGCCTGTGGTCGAGCGCTTTGCAGTGGTCTCAAATAAAAATGCGCTACCTGAAGGTAGCGCATTGGTTTGATCTGGCGTTTGGAGTGGTCTTGCTCGTTTTAGCCGGAGCTTTGATTTGGAGTGCGGCAGCTTGATGCCGCTTTGACCTTTGCTTTTTAATACGCCTGGCTTCTGAGCTCGCGCTATCACGAGATCGCCGCGGCAATGGCTTCGGCCATTTCCACCGTGCCGACTTTTTTCTCGCCGTCTTTTCCTGTGAACAGGTCACCTGTGCGCAGGCCGGAGTCAATCGCATGGTTGACGGCAGCTTCGATGGCACTGGCGGCATCGTTCTCTCCGAGTGAGTAGCGCAGCATCATGGCGGCAGAGAGGATCTGGGCAATTGGGTTGGCGATGCCCTGGCCGGCGATGTCAGGAGCGGAGCCGCCCGAGGGTTCATACATGCCGAAGTAGAGGCCGTTGTCATTCTGGCTGCCGAGAGAGGCGCTGGGCAGCATGCCGAGGGAGCCTGAAATCATGGCCATTTCATCGGAAAGAATATCGCCGAAGAGGTTGCCGGTCACCAGAACATCAAATGCGTCGGGTTGTTTGACCAGCTGCATGGCGGCATTGTCGACGTAGAGGTGAGAGAGTTCGACCTCGGGGAAATCTTTGGCGACTTCGATTACGGTTTCGCGCCAGAGGATGGAGTTTTGCAGCACATTGGCCTTGTCCACGGATGTCAGGCGTTTGTCGCGGGTCATGGCGGCGGTAAAGGCAATACGTGCGATGCGCTCGATCTCGCTCTTTTTGTAAACCATGGTGTCGATGGCCGTGATGTCGCCGTCTTCGCCGGTGTGGCGGCCTTTGGGTTGGCCAAAATAGATGCCGCCCGTGAGTTCCCGCACGCAGAGGACATCGAATCCATTAGGGATGAGTTCATTTTTTACCGGAGATGCGTGGGTGAGTGAGGGAAGGCAGACACCGGGGCGAAGGTTGGCAAAAAGCCCGAAGTGGGAACGCAGGGGAAGCAGAGCACCGCGTTCAGGTTGTTCATCCGGGGGAAGGTTTTCCCATTTGGGGCCGCCGACAGAGCCAAACAGAATGGCGTCGGATTGTTCACAGGAATCGATGGTTTCTTGTGGGAGTGGGCAGCCTTTGGCGTCGATGGCGGCTCCGCCTACGAGTTGGACGTCTTTGTCCAGGGTGATGGAAAATGCTTTGCTGGCAGCGTCAAGCACGAGCATGGAGGCGTCCATGACTTCAGGGCCAATGCCGTCGCCGGCGAGAACGGTGATGCGGTGGGTCTTTGACATGCCGCGGAGCATTCAACCGGATCGGAGAACATGCAAGATTAATTACGGTAGGCTTACTGACAAGGATAGCGGGTGATCTTTGCTTTCCTTCACTGGAATGCCTGCCTATGGTGTTGGCCGTGGACGTTGTGATACATTTTCTCTGGTTGATCGGTGGGCTTGCCTTGCTCTACTATGGAGCAGATTGGTTAGTCGACGGGGCGTCGCGCATTGCCTTGAAATTGGGGATTTCCCCTCTGGTGGTGGGATTAACTGTGGTGGCTTTTGGCACCAGCATGCCGGAGCTTCTCGTCTGTTTGAAGGCAAACTCACCGGAATTGTTGGTGAAACCGGCAGAGTGGCTCGGAGTGAAGTTTGTGACGAAGGGAGGAAGTTCGGACATTGCCTTGGGCAATATTGTGGGGTCGAACATTTTTAATGTGGCTTTGATTCTCGGGGTGGCGGCTTTGATTCGTCCGGTGGTGATTCACTCGCAATTGATTCGGCGGGAGATGCCGATTTTGATCCTTTGTTCGGCTGTTTTTCTCATGATGATGGCCGATATGGTGATCCAACAATGGGAAGGGTGGGTGCTGATTGCCGGGATTTTGTTTTATGTGGTGTCGAGTGTGTTGCTGGCGAAGCGGGCGAAAAACACCAAGGAGTTTGAAACCGAGTATGATGAGAGTGATCTGGTAGGCTGGAAGGCCAAAATGTGGTGTAATCTGGCGCTGTGTTTGGTCGGCATCCTGGCCCTGGTTCTGGGAGCTCATTTGCTGGTCGATCACGGGGAGGCTCTGGCAAGGATCTTCGGGGTGCCCGAAGTGATCATTTCACTCACGCTTTTTGCCTTGGGGACCTCACTTCCTGAGTTGGCGACAACCGTGGTGGCATCGCTTAAAAAACAGGGCGACATCATCACAGGCAATGCGATCGGTTCCTGCATTTTTAACCTGATGGCGGTGATGGGTGTGACGGCGGGGGTGGAAAAGCTCGAAGGAAAACATATCGCTTGGCTCGATCTCGGTGTCATGATGGGGGTGACCTTGCTGATCATGCCTTTTATGTGGACCAATATGCGGCTTGGGCGCAGGGAAGGGGCCGTGATGGTGACGATCGCTCTTGTCTATTCGGTGATGGTGGTTATGATGCAGCGCTAATCACTGCTGCAGATGCGGTGGAAAAATAGGGGGCTTAAGGGGAAAATACTTGAGCCTGTGATGGAAGTGATTAGTTTCACCACGGCGCGTGGATGAGCCCGCGCCGATGAACTGAACGATATTATGGGAAGAGCCTTTGAAGCGCGACGTGCCGGAAAAGAAAAACGCTGGGGTGAAATGTCCCGCTTGTACCCCAAATTGGGGAAAATCATTACCATGGCTGCCAAAGCCGGGGGATCTGATCCGAACAGCAATACGGCGCTGAAAACGGCGATTAGTAATGCCAAGGCACAGAACATGCCCAAGGATAACATCGAAAAAGCGATCAAACGGGCCACGGCTTCTGATGCAGCGAATTACGATGAGATCAGTTACGAAGGTAAGGGACCACATGGAGCCCTGCTCTGGGTGGAATGCGCCACGGATAACAGCACCCGCACTGTGGCCAACGTCAAAGCAGTTTTTAATAAGAACGGAGGCCAGGTCGTCAATAGTGGCTCACTCGATTTTATGTTCACCCGCAAGACGGTGATTGAGTTTGAAAACACCGGCGGTGTCGACCTCGAAGAACTTGAGCTCGAGCTCATTGATTTTGGCTTGGAGGAAATGGACGTGCAGGAAGAACGGGTGCTCATTTACGGTGAATTCACCAGTTTTGGGGACCTGGTGAAGGCCTGTGATGATCACGGAATCAGTTCTAAAAAAGCAACCTTGCAACGTGTCGCCAATAACCCGGTTGAGTTCACCGAGGCCCAGATTGAAGAAATCGAAGCACTCATCGATAAGCTGGAAGAAGACGATGACGTCCAGGCGGTGTACACCAACATCGCCTAAGATGGCCCTCCGGTAGGGGATGGCCCCTCGGTAGGGGGCTTTGTCCGCGAGGATGGGTGACCCACCCCTTTAACTGACGATACGGAAGCCGCTGACATTTTCGAGCAGCGGGATTTCTTCGGCGTGCATCTGGCTGATATTGCGGGCCATCGTG
Source organism: Oceaniferula marina (assembly GCF_013391475.1). Classification (NCBI taxonomy): domain Bacteria; kingdom Pseudomonadati; phylum Verrucomicrobiota; class Verrucomicrobiia; order Verrucomicrobiales; family Verrucomicrobiaceae; genus Oceaniferula; species Oceaniferula marina. The sequence continues at coordinate 57,967 of NZ_JACBAZ010000005.1, forward strand.
CTTTCCTCGGCGAGTTCCTCAAGGAATTCGTCCACTTCCTCTTCTTCGCCCATGACTTGGAGCTCGACTCGTCCGTCACTCAGGTTTTTCACCCATCCGGTGACATCAAAACCCATGGCCAGTTGTTTGACGGAGTAGCGGAACCCGACTCCCTGGACCCGGCCTTCAAAGTATGCGCGTTTGGCGATCATGTTGTGTGAGTGAGAGATAGCTTGTTTCAGCGTTATTGCAGATGTTGGTATTCGGCAACCCCGTCGAGGAACATTTGGATGGCGATCATAACCAAAAGCATGCCCATGAGGCGCTCCAGAGCACGACTGCCTTTGCGGCCAAGAAACCGCATGAATATGGGGGATGCAAGGAGAATTGCCGAAGAGGCAAGCCAGGCGAGGAAGGTTGCGATGGCAATTTCGCTCATGTGTCCCGTATGTTGACTGGCAAGGAGTAGGAGCAGAATGATGGCTGAGGGGCCGGCGACCAGGGGAATGGCAAGGGGTACGATAAAGGGATCTTCATCGGCGTCATTGCCAATCACCGCCTTGGAAGGGAAGATCATACCGAGTGAAATGATGAAAAGGATCACACCGCTGGTGATTTGCAGCGTGGGCGTTTGTAGTCCGAGGAAATTGAGCAGTGGTCGCCCCCAAAAGAGAAAGAGCATAAGAACCAAGAGGGCGATGAGCATTTCACGGATCAAGATCCTCCCCCGGTCTTTTTCGGGGCAGTTCGAAAGAACGGTATGAAAAACCGCCAAATTGCCAAAGGGGTCCAAGACAATGAACAGGGTGACTGCGGTGGTTAGAATGAGATCCATGCCCGTGCCATGACCCAAAACCGGAGGGAAGAAAAGGGTAGATTTTCGGATTCGTCCATTCTTTGAGATGGAGGTGAATTATCTAGACAGAAATGTGGTCTTTTCACAGGCTTCGGGCAGATGAATGCCTACCTGCTTGCCGCCAGACCCAAAACCTTGCCCGCCGCTGTGGTGCCTGTATGGCTTGGCTGTGTGATGACCTATCATTTGACAGGTGGCTGGGACCTGCGCTTGGCGGTATTCACTCTGCTGGGAGCGGTCTGGATTCAGATTGCGACCAATTTCTTTAATGATGCTATCGATGCGGACAAGGGTGCGGATACCGATGCCCGGCTTGGCCCGACGAGGGCGACGGCTTCGGGGCAGTTGTCCCGGCGGTCGGTCTATGCATCTGCGGTGCTCTGTCTGTTGTTTGCCGCCGGCTGTGGCTGGCCATTGATTCAGGAGCGTGGCTGGGTGATGCTGGCGATTGGCATACCCTCGTTTTATCTAGCGTATGGATACACCGGTGGACCTTTACCGCTGGCTTACAAAGGGCTGGGAGAGTTGTTTGTGATTTTGTTTTTTGGATTGCTTGCTGTTTCGGGCACGGTGTTTGTGCAGACCGGAACATGGTATTCTGAGGCTTTGATTCTGGGTGTGGCTGTTGGCTGCTTGTCGGCGGTTTTGATCGCGATCAATAATCTTCGCGACCGGGAGGAAGATCGCAAACACGGCAAGAACACCTTGGCTGTGAAGTGGGGACGCTCCACGTCGTTGAAATTGTTGGCTGCGATGACGGTGGCTCCTTACGCTCTGATCCTAGTGCTCGATTTAACCCCATCACTCTTGGTTGCTTTCATTCCCCCGATGGCACTTGGTCTGTGGATTTTGATGATGGTTTGCCGCACGGCTGCCGGGCCGGTCTATAATAAGTTCCTTGCGCTTGCTGCCGTCCAGCTCCTGCTGTTTGCCGTTGCTTTCCAGATAGCGGCATATTATTGATTGTCGAGTGTCCAACCGGATTGACATTCACCGATACTGCTTGCGTTCTCGGTCGCCCTTGAATGCCCGTAGCCAGAAACAGGACTATGAGGGGGTGTTGTTGCGGGCGTTTGGTGGTTATGCGTGTGTGCACCCATGGCCTGAATTGGGGGATTTACCTTTGGATGCGCAGTTGCAGTCCTTGCGGCAAGGGCAGACGACGGCGTTGTTGCGTTCGGCGCTCAGCTGTGCCAAAGCGGATGGACGGGCTCGCAAGCTCTCCGTAAGTTTGTTTGATGGTTTGGACGTTCCCGTGAGCCATGCTTCGTGTTATTTGGAGCAATCGGCGGTGGAGTCGGCGGTGGCTGCAGGCTTTGACACGGTCAAGGTGAAGATGGGGCGGGACCTTGCGGTCGAACGGCGGATCATGCAGGAGATCTCCGCCGAGTTCCCCTCGTTGCGCTGGCGCATCGACTTGAACCATAGCCAACCATTCTCACAGGTCAGAAGGTGGCTTGCGACATGGGGCCGTGAAGATCTGGCCAGAGTGGATTTTATTGAAGATGCCTGGTGCCCGGATGTGGACCCTTGCCCAGACGGTCGTGGTGTCCAGGTCCCTCTCGCGATTGATCGTGATGTGGAGAATGTCGTCGGGTCGTTTCCCGTCTGGATTCTTAAACCCGCTGTCAATGATATGCCATTGGCGATGAAGGCTGCTGTGGAGAATGCACACGGTCCGAAGGTGGTTGTTACCAGCTACATGGATCACCCACTGGGGCAAAGTTATGCTGCTTGGCAAGCGGCCATGATGGCGAAATCGTACCCCGGAGTGGTTTCGAAGTGCGGCTTGGTGACACATGGTTTGTTTGAACCTGATGAATTTACGGAAATGTTAGGTCGCCCGAAGCCCGGTTTTTCTCCGGCTGACGGAACAGGACTTGGCTTTGATCAACTACTGGAATCACTACCATGGAAACGCCTCGTGTGAATGACCCTTCGTTTTGGGCTGATACCTTGCCCCGGGTTATGGTGAATCCGAGGGACCCGCAGGCTGGGGATGAGGCTCGCCAAATCCGCACATGGGTGAAGGGGCAAGGCGTTTGGGATGGCCACGTATTCTTTGCGACGTCCGGGTCCATGGGTAAGAGCAAATGGGTGGCTCTCTCCAAGCAGGCGATGCTGGCATCGGCGGACGCCGTTAATCAGTTTTTAGGTGTGGATTCATCAGATCGCTGGCTTCAGGCCTTGCCCGATTTTCATGTGGGAGGCATGGGGATATGGGCGCGGGCGCATTTGTCATCTTCGTCGGTTGTTTCACTGGGAGGACGATGGCGGCCCGCAAAGTATGCTGAGATTCTGGCTCAAGAAGGTGTGACCAGATCGTCGCTGGTGCCTACCCAATTGACAGATCTGGTGTATTCTAACATATGTCCGCCATCCTGCCTTCGTTCAGTGTTGATCGGGGGTGGGCGATTGAATGATGAAGTCTATCAGAGGGCAATGGGTCTCGGTTGGCCGGTGATGGAAACCTATGGGATGACAGAAACCGCGTCACAAGTGGCGACGGCCAGAGTGGGAGAAAGAACCTTGCGCGTGTTGCCTCTTTGGCAAGTTCGTGAAAATGAGCATTCCTGTCTTGCTGTTCAAGGGCGTGCTCTGTTGACCGCGTATCTTCGTTGCAATGAGCAGAGTGTTGAATCGCTTGATCCAAAGGTCGATGGTTGGTTTGTGACGAAGGATGTTGCCCGCGTGAACGAGGGTTACCTTGAAGTGCTGGGGAGGAAAGATCGATCTGTTAAATTGTTAGGTGAGTTGGTTGATTTGGATCGGGTCGCTTCCGAGCTTGGCGCTTGTGTGTCTGTTCCGGGGCTTGAAGTTGTTTCGATTGAAGATGTTAGGATGGGTGCTGTGTTGGTGGCGGTGATTGAGCAGAAGGATGGCGAGCATGTGGTGAAAGGGGAGATCGAGAAATACAATAAGCATTGTCACCCTCTGTTACGAGTGGGTCGGGTGGTAAGTGCTGAGGAGATTCCTCGAACTCCGTTAGGTAAGGTGCGTTATGCTGCGCTTTCTGATGTAGTCCAGCGTCTGCTTGATGCAGAATGAATGGTGTTTTTGACCCGTGTTCGGGAGGTTGTTTTTTTGTTAGGTGGTTTGTGTTGATGAAACAGGAAATTATAGCAGAGGTTTTTGATTCACCAAGCTTAATATTTTTTTAGCTGACATGCACAAAATAAGGGTTGCTCTATGCTTCGGCATCCAGTAATAATTAACGTATCTTGAATATTAAATTACATGGCAGAAGAGGGGGGAGTCAGGGGGGTGTCTGTAGTGTGAGGGGGAGAAAGGTGGCGATGGTAATCGGAGGAATGAGGGATGCAGAGGATTTGGCAAAACACTGGTTGAAGCGGGTCGGTGTTATGCTTAGATTGGACCGTTGCCGCTTTGAGCCAGCATATTAAAACCCATGATTCAACCAGCCAACCCTGACCAGACACGTCTTTTTGAGGAATCCAGCAAGAAGGCAGAGCATAAAAACACAAGCGATCGAGTGAAAAAAACGCGTATTCAAGACTTTGGAATTCAAGCCCCGTCGGGATCGGCAAAAAACTTTGTGCTCGATACCAATGTATTGCTTCATGATCCGGGGTGTTTGAATCGTTTTGCGGAGAATCATATTTGTGTGCCGGTGGATGTGCTCGCTGAGTTGGATAAGTTTAAGAGTGAACAGAGCGAGCGAGGGGCGAATGCGCGTCAGGTGCATCGACGGTTGACGGAGATTTTTGCCGGTGGGGATGCCGTGACCCGGGGGGTTGAGACCGAGGGAGGGGGGACCATACGTTTGGTGATTTACGATCCGGCTTTTTGTGAGCAGAACTCTCAGGAGTTGGGGCAATTCTTGCGGGTGTTTCCCGACCGTGAGCGTGTGGATCACAGGATTTTGGCTGCCACGGTTTTATTGATGGAGCACAACACGGCCCCGGTCATTTTGGTAACCAAGGATTTGAATATGCAGCTGAAGGCCCGGGCGGTCGGGATTCGTTGTGAAGATTACTTGAATGACAAGGTGGATCCAATGGAGATCAGCACGTACGACATGCGTTCTGTCGAAGTCGATCCGATGGAGTTGCAGAGGTTTGCCAGTTCGGGAGAACTTGAATTGAAGCATCCGCGGCGCAAGGAGATTGCTTTGAACCAGTATGTGCTGCTTGCTGCGGGTGAGAAACAAACGATGCCGGCCCGTTTGGACGCCAATGGGACTTTTGTCAGGTTGCAAATTCCCGAGGTATTGAGGATCCCGGATGGACATCATCTGAAACCCTTGAATTTGGGACAAAAATGTTTGATTGATGCTTTGTTGAACCCGGACATTTCCCTGGTGACTTGTTACGGTCAGGCGGGGACCGGAAAAACCTTGGTGGCGGTGGCTGCTGGATTACACTCCATGTTTAACCGGCGTTTCAATGGTTTGACGATCAGTCGCCCGGTCGTTTCGATGGGAGACCAATTGGGTTTTCTTCCCGGCTCATTGGACGAAAAAATGAAGCCATGGCTGCAGCCGATTTACGACGCCTTGGATTTGCTGATGCAGCCCAGCTCGGCTCAGGGGCCGAAACGTAAAAAGCAAAAGAAAGACGCCTTGCCTGAGAATGGCAGCAAGCCTTATGACGAATTGATTGAACGTGGCGTGATTGAAATCGAAGCCTTGTGCTATATCCGTGGACGTTCGATCCCGAACCGCTTTTTTGTTCTGGATGAAGCCCAGCAGTTGACTCCGCAGGAAGCCAAAACCGTGGTCACCCGGATGTCCCGTGGATCCAAGTTGGTTTTGGTTGGAGATCCGGAGCAGATTGACAACCCGTACGTGGACAGTCGGAGTAATGGCTTGGTCTTTACCCGCAACCGCTTGAAAGGTCAGCCGTTCACGGCCCATGTTACCTTGTCGAGAGGTGAGCGTAGTCCGCTTGCCGAGGCCGGGGCGCAGTTGATGTAAGTTGCAGGTTTAGCTGCTCACTACGGCTGGTCGACCTGCGAGAGATCGATGAGGTTGGATGGTGTCGCATCAATCCGGTAGGAGAGCGTCTTGCCGGTGGCATCATCGGTGGTTTTGGTGACCGAGTGCTGCACGCCAATGACCTCGCCTTTCTGGTTGAGGATGGGGCCCCCGCTCATTCCTCCAACTGGGGGGAACCCGGCGAGTGGGGCCAAGTACATCGACTTGATATCGCTGACTTTGGCTACGACGTTGAGGGGCTCAAGTCTAGATGTCGGGATGTTCTGTTTTGCATTGCCTTTGTGAAAGGCCTGGATGCGACCGGCTTGATCCACGCCCATGCGTGCTGGATACCCGAGGAATAAGCAGGTTTCGTTGATTGTCGGGGTTTTGATTTGGATGGGGGAGTTGTTTAGCGGGCTCTGAGGGGGGAGTTGCATTTTGAGTAGGGCCCAGTCGGGTTTACCCTGATGGATGAGTTTGGCTGGGAAGACGCGGCCGTCGGTCAAGGTGAGCAGAATCTTGACCTCTTTATTTTTGCCATTGATGTTTTTAGTGAACACGTGGTGGGCGGTGAGTACAAGTCCGTTTTTGAGAATGATGCCGGTGCCGTGGTTGGAGACAAAGCCCTCTTTGGTGAACGTGTGTTGAGCTTCGATGCGGACGATCCATGGCAGGGTTTGAGCTCGGACACCCGACAATTCGGGAGTCCGCAGATTTTGATATGCCAAGCTGCGTGCATGGCCTCGTTCGTAGAGATCCGAGGTGTCAATAAACCAGCGTTCGGAGTCATCTGCCGTCAGCTTGGCGATGTTGAACAGGGCGATGAAGAGAATGAAGAGTCGGAGCATGGATGGGAGTCAAACTAGTGCAGGACTTTCTCCGGACAAGCGCAAATTGGCCACGGAGCCGGAGACAAAAAGAAATGAAAAGATGCTGGCTCCTATGGCGTATTCCTCACCCGTATGAGCGAGAAAATCACAAAACGTAGGACGGTTCTCAAGACCGGTGGAGTATTGGCAGCGGGCGCGGTTCTTCCTCAGGTAGGCCTTGGACAAGGGAAATCCGGTGGCGCCGGTAGTTCTGAAATCAAGGTGGCCTTGATTGGTTGCGGAGGCCGGGGCACTGGCGCTGCGAATCAGACCCTGCATGTGAAAGGCACCAAGTTGGTGGCGATGGCAGATGCTTTTGAAGACCGGCTTGAAAAGGCATATCGTTCATTGAAGGGACATTACAAAGAGCGGGTGGATGTGCCGAAGGCGAGAAAATTTGTCGGATTTGATGCCTACAAGGCGGCTATTGATGCTGCGGATGTGGTCATTTTGACCTCTCCTCCCGGGTTTCGTCCGCGTCATTTTGAATATGCGGTGGAAAAGGGAAAACATGTCTTTATGGAAAAGCCGGTGGCGGTCGATGCCGAGGGCGTTCGCCAGGTGCTTGCCGCTGCAAAAGAGGCCGATAAGAAAAAACTTAAAGTCGTTGCCGGCTTACAGCGCCGCTACCAGGAATCCTATCTTGAAACCTATGCCAAGCTTCAAGAAGGTGCGATTGGTGAGATATTATCCGCGCAATGTTACTGGAATGGCGGAGGCGTTTGGAACAAACCAAGAAAGGAAGGCATGACCGAAATGGAATACCAGATGCGTAACTGGTATTACTTCAACTGGCTGAGTGGAGACCACATTTGTGAGCAGCACATTCACAATATTGATATTGTGAATTGGTTTGTTGGAAAGAATCCAGTCAAGGCGATTGGTGTGGGTGGACGTTCCCAGCGGATTGGTAAGAACTATGGTGAAATTTTTGACCACCATTATGTTGAGTTTACCTACGATGACGGACGGATGATGAATAGCCAGTGTCGTCACTGGCGTGGATGCCCGTCCCGGGTGACCGAAATTGTGATCGGTGAAAAAGGAACGGCCTCTGCCGGACTGATCAAAGATCACAAGGGGAAAATCATCTGGCGTCACCGGAACCGGAATGCGCCGAACCCATACCAGCAGGAACACAACGAGCTTTACCGGCATATCCGTGAGGATAAGCCTCTCAACAATGCTTATTATGCGGCTGAGGCCAGTATGTCGGCTATTTTGGGTCGGATGGTGACTTATTCTGGTCTGGAAATTTCATGGGATAAGGCTCTGAAATCAGGCCGCTCCATTATGCCGAAGGAGATTTCCTGGGATGCTGATCCGGGGCCAAAGGCAGGTAAAGACGGATTGTATCCGTGTCCGATCCCCGGGAAAACCAAGGTGATTTAAACTGGATCTCACATGAGATCATGTGCTTGGCGGTAGGGCTTCGGCCTTACCGCCATTTTAATGGTGTGCACACGGAGCCCCCCTCGCTGCTGGTAGCAGGGCTTTGGCTGTAATGCCTATACGCCGACGTAGCGACCCTCGCTTTTGCAATCAAATGTGGAGAACCAGTATGATATGCCCATTATTCAGTTGATTAGGACAATGCGTCGTTGAAAGCAGCGGTTGGTTCGGACGTAACAAAGATGGACATTGGGTCATCATTTGTGATCGAAATGTTTTCGCTGAACTCCGACAAAGTCCCGCACAGAGGTAAGGAATGTTTTTCGAATAAGAAAGGCGTTTCACCGGGTGCTGATCGTTAACGATGAATCGTATCACTATCGCGTAATTTTATAAGAATGTTTAAGATCGTCTTTTGTAGCTGCTTGGTTTCGCTTCTTTCATTCCCGGTAATGGGAGATGAACGGCCGAATATTTTATTTTGTATCTCGGATGACCAATCATGGCCACATGCCGGAGCCTATGGCAGTCCTGAGGTCAAGACCCCAAACTTTGATACCATCGCAAAGAATGGAGCTTTGTTTCATCACTGTTTTGCTCCGTCTCCCAGTTGTGCTCCGACGAGAGCCAGCATACTCACAGGACGGAACATCTGGCAAAATCAGGAAGCCGGCGTTCATGGAAGCCTTTTCCCTGCCAAGTTTCCAGTGTTCACCCATTTGCTGGAAGCGGGAGGTTATGAGGTCGCATATACGGGTAAAGGTTGGGGGCCGGGGAGATGGAATGCCGGAGGTAAGAATGTGGCAAGGAAGCGCAATCCCATTGGAAAACGTCTGACGGGGAAACCGGGCCATTATGCCAAAGCGTTTAAGAAATTCATGAGCCAGCATAATCGGGATCAACCCTTCTTTTTCTGGTTTGGTTCAACGGATCCCCACCGGCCATACTCGAATGAGGCCGTTGATAAGGGATTGCAAGACCGTGAGTTCAAAATGCCTGGATTCTTACCTGATGGCCTTCCTATTCGTAAAGATCTGGCTGGTTATTCGTATGAGATTGAGCGATTTGACCGTGAGTTAGGTGAGTTTATTCAAATTCTCAAGGATGCCGGAGAGTATGAAAACACGCTTATTATCGTGACGTCTGATAACGGGATGCCATTTCCTCGGGCAAAAATGCATTGTTACGAATTGGGGACGCATGTGCCATTTGCTGTTCAGTGGCCGAAACAGATGCCCGGCAACCGGACAATCAACGATTTAATCAGTTTGGTCGATTTGGCTCCTACCTTTCTGGATGTTGCGCAATTGCGACGTCCGAGCGGCCTGACAGGAAGCAGCATGTTGAAGATTCTCATGTCTGATCAAGAAGGACAAGTCGACGCATCCCGAGTCTATGTGCTCACAGGGAAGGAAAGGCATGATCCTGCTCGCCAGTATAACGAATGCTATCCTATCAGGACGATTAGAACGCATCAGTATTTATACCTGCGCAATTTTAAGCCTGACCGCTGGCCCTCCGGTGATCCTCCAAGCTGTTTAGATCTGAGTTGGAGTGATCATCTTACCAGGCAGTATTTTGATACGTTGCCCGAAAACGAGGGTTTGAAGCCATACTATGACCGTGCCGTCAATAAGCGTCCGTTAGAAGAAGTCTATGACATTCGTAAAGACCCGTATTGTTTACATAATCTGGCTGGGCTTCCTGAGTATAAAGAGGTTTGCGAAAGCCTTTGGGCAAAATTACAAGAAAAACTCAAAGAGCAAAAGGACCCCAGAGTCATGGGGAAGGGGGATTGTTTCGAGACGGTTCCATGTTTCATACCAAACAAGGGGAGTTTTTCCCCTCCTAGAGTGAGAGATAGGTTTGATCATTCGCAGGATAAGCCATGGACTTATACCACTCCGCAAAACAGACGAGACGATTGATCGTTGTTGAGGTATGTGGAAAAGCACTGCGTGATCCATGAGCGTTCCGGATGAATGACTCCTTTGGCTTTGTTTCTCCTTAGTCATGGTGCCCGCACCATTCCTTCGTCGCGCCGTACCAAAGAACTCATTCATCTCGGCTATCGTCCCGTCTGTTTTACTACTTGGTATTATCAATTAAAGGAGAAGGGGGTAGCTCAATAGCTGAGGGATGTTTTTTAAAGGTATGCCTCGCATCCTCAAATGAGGTGTGTCTTTGGCTTGATTCCAGCGTTTTGTCTCGGTCATGCAGCTCACTACATTCCATCGTCAAGCCTTGAAGCCAAGGCTAAATGAACACCGCCGTTCCGACAATCGAGCCACTCAAATGGTATCGGTTCCGTGATTTTTATTTCTGAAGCGAATGACGGCTTTCCTTTGATTTTTTGATGTTGTCGAGCAGGATCAGCATTTCTTTGATCACCTCGGGGTGTTTGACTGCAACATTGTTCGTCTCTCCGATGTCACGGCCTAGATGATAGAGTTCGTGTTTGCCGTTGTTTTTTGGATGTAATTTCCAGAGTCCCTTGCGAATGACCAAATTGCCGTGGCCTCGGTTGTGTTGCAGGACCAGATGGTTGCGGCCACTACCTTTACCGAGAATAGCAGGAAGAACGTTGAAGGAATCCGGACCGGCATGGTCAGGCAGACGGGTGCCTGCGACCGTGGCAAGGGTCGCTTGCATGTCGACGAGGCAGACCACTTCCTTGGATTCGCTGCCGGCCTTAATGGCCTTGGGCCAGCGTGCAATGAAGGGGACACGGGTTCCTCCTTCGTAGGGGTCGGCTTTTCCCGCTTTGAGTGGTGCGTTGGCTTTGTGCTGGCTGGCCCATTGTTCTTCATGGTCGTAGTGATAGGCGTAGCGGCTTACAGGCCAGCCGGCGCCGTTGTCGCTGGAGAAGATGACCAGCGTGTCCTCGCTGAGGTTCAGGCGGTCGAGCGTTGCCATGATTTGGCCGACTTGCCAGTCGAGTTCCTGAATGGTATCTCCTCGGGCTCCGGCTTGGCTGCTGCTCTTGAATCGTTTGCTTGGGACGCAGGGTTCGTGTGCGGTGTGGCTCGCGACATAGAGAAAGAACGGATTGTCTTTGTTTTGTTCAATAAATGAGATCGCTTTGTTTGTGAATGTTTCGGTGAGGTCGGCGTCTTTCCAGCGTGCCTTTTGGTTGCCGGACATGTAGCCGATCCGACTGACTCCGTGGACGATGGTTCCCTCGTGGTGGTCGGGGTGGCGCCGGACTTTGAGGTCGAGCAGTTCGGGGTTTTCCCGGCCGGTGGGTTCATCGCCCACTTTTTTACGGTAGTTCACCAGAATGGGGTCCTTGGGGTCTTCACCGACGATATGGTGGTCTTCGATGTAAATGGTGGGAACCCGGTCATTGGTGGCGGGGAAAATAAAACAATGGTCGAAGCCTATTTCCAGTGGGCCGGGTTTGATTTCGCCACGGTATCGGGTTTTTCCGACGCCGAGTCCAAGGTGCCATTTGCCTACGACCGCGGTGGTGTAGCCGGCATTTTTCATCAAGGCCGGCAGCGTGACCGTGCCGGGTTTGATGCAGAGAGCCGCGTCCCCGGGAAGGATGCCGGTGCCGCGTTGTCGCCATGCGTATTTGCCGGTGAGCATGGCAAATCGAGTCGGAGTGCAGGTTGCGGCGGAGGCGTAACCATCGGTCATGCGGACTCCTTCTCCGGCCAGTTTGTCGAGGTGAGGTGTTTTGACTTTGCTTGCTCCGTAACACCCGAGGTCACCGTATCCGACGTCATCAGCGAGGATGAGGATGATATTGGGCTTTTCGGTTTTGGATGTCTGGGCAAAGAGCAAACCAGGAAGGAGAACTAGGGAGAGAAGCGCGGTTTTCATGGAGTCAGAGTGAGTGATGCGTTGGATGTGTTTATGTGAGTGGTTTTCCGTGGAAAAGAGACGGGAGAGGATGGTCGTTTGAGTTCGTTGGTCAGCTGGACTTCAGGCCAATACGATCAAAGGGGATGGGAGGGAAGGCGATATCCTTTCGTTGTTGATCGGGGAGGGAGAGGAGGGCTTTCTCAGCTGATGGGATTGGGGTGTTTTTCGACGGAGGGATATGGATGTTTTGTTCAAAGCGGATGAAGCGGTCACTTTTTCTGTCGGTTTTTTTCCAAGCTTTTGCTCCGATAATGATATTGCTTCGGGCGATGGTGTTGACTGGGGCCGCAGGGTTGTCGGTGAGGACGTTTACGAGTTGCGGGTAGCGTGTGCTGAATGGCGGGGCATCACCTTTGATGGCTGCGTATTTGCGGTAAAAGCCATGGGGGCCGCCTTTGGCCACATGTTTGGCTGCCCAGCCGAGGCCCCGCCCATCGATCCAAATGCCGATGTTGCCGCCTAGGATGAGGTTTCCTTGGATCAGGTTGTCCCGGCCACCACCGATGAGCATTCCACGATAGGCGCCTTCAAGGATATTTCCCTCGATAGTCATACCTCCTGTGAGGTCATCGAGATAGATGAGACTGGTTCCGTGCCGATGCATGGGTTCGTAGACAACATGTTTTTCGGTGCGTAATGAGGCGGGAGTTTTGGTGGCGAAGTGTGGGCCACTGTGGTGCAGGTGGTTGTGGCGAATGATGGTTCCTCTGGAGGTGTAGTCCCGTGGGCAGGTGTAAATAGCGCCAGAGTCATCGGTCTCGAGAACCACATGGTGAATTTCATTGCGTTCGATGAGGTGGTCATTGCCGTTGAAGGAAATCGCCTGGTGTGGTGCATGGTGAATGAGATTGTTACGAACGTGGTTCCCTACACCGTTGAGCGCGACAGCGGGGGTGTAGGTTCTTCTGATACGGGAAATGTGGTGGATGTGGTTGGATTCGATCACATGATTACCTGCTTGCAGCGTCTGGCGTTCCCCACCCTGAACCGAGACCCCGCAAGCCCCGGTATTGTTGACGATACATCTCGAAATTGTGCACTCCTTTCCTTTCTGGATAACGATTCCAGTATCTCCAAGGTTGCGCACCTGGCACTGGTTCACTTGGATCTTGGTCGAATGTTCAATCAGGATGCCGTGACTACGACCAACTTCGAAATGGATATGTTTGATTTGGATGTTGTTGCTGTTTTGGATGTGAAGCAGGGGGGACTCGAAGGTGGAAACGAGAACCTCGTTTGTATCGGAATCCTCCGGCCACACATAGAGGAGCCCCTTACGTTTATCGATGTAATACTCTCCGGGTGAGTCAAGTTCGCAGAGAAGGTTTTGGGCAAAGAAACGCTGACCTTTCCGCAATCCGTAGTGCTTTGCTTGGCCGAGAATCAGCTGTTGTTCATCGGGCTGGATCGATTGGATCGGGAGAAAACGGTCCGCCCAACCGTGGTACCAATACCCGTAGAGCCAAGGGTTGGATTCTTTGCTCCATTGTTTGAGTCTGGTTTGACTGATATGGGATGTGATCCGGTTGCCATTTTTCCCGTCGGGAATGGATTTGATGGTATGCCATCCTCGATTGGGGTAGCGAGCTAGAGTTTGGCGTTGGCCGTTGATAAAAACTTCCATGGCTGTGGATCCTCCATGACCGAAGCCGAGGGTTTTGTGTTCGCCGGTGTTTTCAATGCCGAGTGATCCAAGGTCTGCATAGCGAACGTTTTTGAGAGATTGCTGTGGAAGCGCGTTTGGGCGATCCGATGTGGGGACGGGGTTTAATACGGGGATTTTGTGTCCACCGATTAAGCGGGGAGCGTGTTTGGGGTCCAGTGCCTGAAGGCGTAATCCGTTGTCCCGTTGGTCGAGTTTGAGAGAAGATTGAAGTTCGTAAATGCCAGGGTAAAGAATCAGATTCTTCGTTTGAGTTTGTGCTTTTCGGCTTACCGCAATAGCTTTGGTCAAGCTTTTGAAGGGGCTTGTTTTGCTTCCCGTGTTGTTATCGCTGCCCGTGGGAGAAATATAAAAGTCTGAGTGGGGGACGTTTTTGCCCAAGGTGAAGGGAGCGGAGATTAACGTGATTAAAATGAATGGTTTGAGCATGGTCTTGATCGTTCGATACGGGCCGTTGCAAAGATGTTTAGACCATCTCGGGCGCTTTTTTTAACTTACTGCAAAGGTGCTGGTTGTCTTTCAATGGGGAAGAAGATTCTCTTTGCTTCGTCTGATTTTGTTTAGGAATTTGTCATATTGATCTGAATATTAGTCTCGATCGTCTGATCTCTGGAAACACCATTGACCAGAAAAGGTCTGAGTTTTAAAGCTTACAGCATTGAGGTAAATGACCTCCTATTAGATATGAAAAAATATACAATTTTACTATTAGCGAGCGGAGCCTCAATGCTAGCAACTCCTACTCAAGCAGCGACGGTTTTCGCTACCTTTCAAGATGGAGTGGATGGCTATGCAGGAACCAGAGACACCTCATTGGTGCAAGAATCTCCTAACAATAATTATGGAGACCGTGTAAACGTGTTGATTGGAGCGCACGGTTCAGGGCGGCAGCGGGCAGGAGTCATTGGTTTTGATGTGACCTCGCTGAATGGTTTGTATAGTACGATTGCATCAGTGAAACTCGAGTTTACCGTCGGCGTGACTACGGCCGGGACCAATACTTGGCAGCTTAATCTGCTGCGTGAAGGTAATGCCGATTGGGTTGAGGGAAGTTCGAACGGAGAGGCTGAGGCGGGTACGGCAACCTGGAATAAGAAGAACACCGCGAATTGGTTGGGAGGCAACAGTGGTGCACGGCTAGCTACAGATGTTTACGGCTCCATGGCGTCAATGACCTTTACCAATGGAAGCACGGTTACCGGTAATAAAGTGATGGTGACTTTGGATCCAAGCAGCCTGGATGAATCTGTGAATACCTTGGATGAAATGATGAACCTTTGGAGCGGGGGAACGAATGCTGGGATTCAGATTTACGGTGGGTCTGGGCAGTGGAGTGTTGATAGTAAAGACAATGCTGTCGTAGCGAATCGCCCCAAGTTGATTGTAGAATACACACCGATCCCTGAGCCTCATTCCGCGGCATTACTGGGGCTCGGTGGAGTGGCGCTCGTGCTTCGCCGTAGGAAGTAGCATCCTTTTTTGATTTTAATTTACCCTTGTAGCCTGTGTCAGCTGCTTTTGTTGTCTAAGTGACAAATGCGGTTGGCCAGCATTCAGGAGCGCAGGGAGAATGATGATTCGATTTCGTTGGCAGAGAATAGGTGTCCTTTAGTCTTATTCGTCTGAATAAATGTCATATTCTTTGATTGCTCGAATTTTAGTAGACCCGACCAAGTTTGATACTGCAGTATGTATTTCACAAGTATGATGAAGAGTGTTCAATTCCAATTGCTGACCGCGGTGAGCGGGCTGTGTCTTGCCGTATCAGCCGATGCGGCTTCTATCATCACCGAAGTCTATGATTTCAATGCATTAACCAGTGGTGGGGTAAACCTTGCTGGTCAGATGGCTGGGAATCCATATCTGGAAACGTGGTTGTTAGGAATGATCAGTCATCGTGGATGTCAGGAGCGTCGGGGAACGTGATCTATGCCGGGCCTGGGGATAAGCAGCTGCGAAGGAAAAATGATGCCGGGTTTAGCTATACACTGCAGAATGCTCCCTTTGAAGTATCGACTGTGGTGAGACGGAACACAGGAGTGAACGAATACATGGCGCTTGGTGCTGATTTGGATTCCGGTGGTTCCTTAGGTTTTATGTTTGGGATGAGTAGCGGTGATTTTTATGTGCGTGGAGCTTCCGCAGGTACTGCGGTTCGAGTTGCCGACAATATTACTGACAGTGTTGGACTTGAATTGCGTTTGGCTGTTGATCCTCAAGCCAATAGTGGAAAAGGGATTGGGAGTTTGTCTTTTCGTGTGGCAGGTACAACTGGCGCCTATACAGAGGTTGCTGGATTGCAGAGTGTTGATTTGCAGTTAGATCGAATGGCTGAGTCATATCGAGATCCTTCGACTTGGAACTTTTTGTATGTGCGTGCCGGTAGTGGAGGAGGGTTGGATGATCTGACGATTCGTCAGACCGTTCCCGAGCCTTCCTCTTCGGCCATCCTTGGCTTGGGGTGTGGTATGTTGATTTTCAGCCGCCGGAGAACCCGCTGACCATGGGCTTCATTTTTGAGTATGATTTTGTGTGTTTTCATGCTCGTGATCTACCTCCCTTTCGAGGGAGGTAGTTTTTTTACGGAGCACCCAGCGGATTTAAATTTTCAATGAACTTTTTTGTAGAGATCGACGAGGGCGGGCTTACTCGTGATTTTTGGTGTTTTTGATGCGTTGGTTGAGTTGTTGGACGATTTCAGGGTGCTTGAGGTAGAGGTTGTTTTTTTCCTCCGGGTCTTTGGACAGGTTGTAGAGTTGCCCTGGAGGGGTGTTTTTAGAGATGGCGACCTTTGACCACCCTCCGGAACCTTTGCTTTGGATGAGCTTCCATTCCTTGTATCGAATGGCGAAGGTTCCATTGCTGGAGTGGTGAATCAATGATTCTCTGACTGCTTTGTCAGGTTGTTGCCAGCATGGAAACAGATCAACTGAGTCCTCAGCGGATCCCGCGGCTAGGGGGGCGTTGACAAGTTTGGCGATGGTGCGCATGAGATCGACATGACAAACCAATTGTGGGTTGACTGAGTTGGCCTTGATGTGTCCAGGCCAGCGTAGAATGAATGGCACCCTGTGCCCGCCTTCAAAGGCATCTGCCTTCATGCCCCGCCATGGGGCATTTGGGTGGTGGTCGAATTTTTTGCTGACCGAGAGGTTGGTGTGCCAATCTTTGCCTCTGATGTGGGGGTCTCCGGCCGGGCCGCAGGATCCATTGTCGCTGGTGACGATGACGAGGGTGTTTTTACTGAGCTTGTTGTCGTCCAGAGCCTGCAGAACATCGCCGATGATGGCATCGGTCTGTACGATGAAGTCACCATAATCACCCGCTTGGCTTTTGCCGGCCCATTCTTTTGTCGGAACGATGGGGCGGTGAGGTGAGGTGAGAGGCATGTAGAGAAAAAAAGGAGAATGTGATGCCTCGGCTTGTTCTTGAATGAACTTCACGGCGCGATCTCTCAATCCTGGCAGGATTTTGTGTAGGTCCCAGCCGTTTTGCATGCGTCCCGGGTTGCCATACATGTTTGCTGGCTTTTGCTTGGTGGGTAATGGGCCTAGCACACTATCATTTTCAATGAAGCAGTAGGGAGGGAAGTTGGGGACATCCACTCCGAAATAATAGTCGAACCCGGCCGTAAGGGGGCCTTCGGAAATACGTTTGCTCAGATCCACTTTGGATTGGAATTTACGGTTCCAACTGTGATTCCACAATGGAGGAAGTTTGATGTTGGTATCTTTCATGCCCCACTGCATACCGAGGTGCCATTTGCCGATGCAGGCTGTGGTGTAACCTTTGCGTTTGAGTATCTTGCCGATGGTGGGGCGATTGGCTTCGATCAGGGGCGAGCAGTAAGGTCCAAGAACACCTTTTTTCATGCGGCTTCTCCAAGCGTAACGTCCGGTCAAAAGGGCATAGCGTGTGGGGGTGCAGACCGCGGACGGAGAATGTGCGTCGATGAACCGCATGCCTTGTGTGGCCAGGCGGTCAAGGTGAGGGGTTGGTATTTTTGAGCCTGGGTTCTGGCAATTCAAATCGCCATAACCCATATCATCAGCAAGGATGATGACAATGTTTGGCATCGGGTGTGCTTGGGATGCCTGGGTAGGTTTTTGGGCGATCAGGGTGAGAGTCAGAAGTTGGGAAAGCAGGATTAAAATGCGGGTCATAATGCTTGGTGATTTGATTGTTCGTGGAAGAGGGATCCGCTGAATGATGGATGGTGCCAGGTATTGATGTCGTAGAACGTCTTTGGAGGGCTTAAATATACGAACTGAGATAGGAATCTGTTTCAGTCTAACATGGTGTGAATGGGGTGAGATTCGCTTGAATTCTTGTCTTATGGGCTGATTGGGAAGTTTTTAGCTTGGTTGTGTGTTTTGCAGCTATATTTTCTGATCAGTCACCGTAGGAATACGAGCACCCTCTCTCTATGGTTCTTCCTCATCGATTTTTTATTATGAAATTATTTCATCGTTTTAGTTTGTCTCGTTCGCCGTTTGTTTCCGTTGGCCTCAGAGTTTCGGCTCTCAGTGCGTGCGTTATATTTGGCAGTCATGCTCTGGCCGACAGTCCGAAACCGAATGTCCTTTTTGTTTTTTCAGATGACCATGCGTGTCACAGCATCAGTGCGTATGGATCGAAGATTAACAAGACACCTAACATTGACCGGATTGCGGAGGCTGGGGCGCTGTTTGAAAACAGTTTTTGTGCGAATGCGATTTGTGGTCCCTCCCGAGCGTGCGTCATGTCTGGGAAGCACAGCTATGCCAACGGGTTTGTTTCCAATTGGGGGAAATCCTTTGACGGGACGCAGCCCACATTGATGAATGCACTTAATAAAGGCGGCTATCAAACGGCCTTGATTGGTAAATGGCATTTGGGGGATCACCCGAAAGACGGTTATGGGATCGATCACTGGGAGTTATGGGGTTCTGGATATCACAACCCTGTGTTTACCGATAAACAGGGACGTCATAAAGTGAAAGGGTATTCTACGACTGTGATCACGGACAAAGCGATCCGTTGGATGAGTCAGCGCGATCGAGCCAAACCATTTGTCATGATGTGTACCTACAATGCCCCGCACCGGACGTGGGCGGTCGACCCCAAACACTATGATCGCTATAAAGGTCATCAGTTTCCACTTCCAGAAACATTGCACGATGATTGGTCGAATCGAAGTGAAACCTTGAGGGCTAACCGACAGTCGATTGCGGAACATTTTTATTATAAGTATGATCTCAAAGTGAATGAGCCGGTTCCCTTTGCTTCTGCCCGCGAAAAGCGGCTTGGTGCACGTGAGTATTCCAGATTGAGTGCTGAGGGGAAGGCTCTCTGGGACGCAGCTTATGGACCTGAAAACCTGGCTTTTATCAAAGCGGCGCCAAAAGGGAGAGCATTGGTTGAGTGGAAATATCAGAGATATATCAGGGATTATGTACGTTGTGTGGACTCGGTGGATGAAAATGTGGGCAGATTACTGGATTACCTGGAGCGGGATGGAATTTTAGAGAATACGATTGTGATTTATAGTTCGGACCAAGGTTTTTTTCTGGGTGACCACGGTCTGTATGACAAGCGCTGGATGTTCGAGGAGGCATTCAAAATGCCTTTTATCATCTCATGGCCTGGCAAGATCAAAGCGGGGTCGAGGTATCAGCAGTTTATTCAGAACATTGATTACGCTCCAACGTTGATTGATGCCGCAGGGTTGAACGTTCCCGATGAAATGCAGGGAGTTAGCCTGTTACCGGTGTTTGACGGGGCAACACCGGAATGGAGAGAGTCGGTCTACTACCATTTTTATGAAGGGGGAGGAGAGCATAATGCTCCGAAGCATGAGGGGGTCAGGACCGCACGCTATAAGTTGATCCATTTTTATACCATGGGCGAATACAACTTGTTCGATTTGGAGAAGGACCCGAATGAAATGAAGGATTTATCCAAGAACCCAGAATACAGGAAGGTTATGGATGAGATGAAGGATGAGCTGGAACGTCTACGAAAGCAATATGGTCAGCCACCTTTGCCCAGTAAAAAAACGGGCAAAAAAGCCAATCGCTGAGAGCGGGGGGCAGATGGGCTCCTCATCGCTCAGCCATCATCAAAGATGCCGGGTGGTTATACCATTCTCCCAGTAAAATTGGCAGAATGGTTTGAGTTTAAGATGATGAGCCATTCAGCCAATTTAACTGATCAAATGGTATTAGCCGCGCGTAGGATCTGAATCGACCGGGGTGCGGAGCTGTTCGATGGCATTGCGGATATCATCCAGAGTGACTTGGTCGGACACTTCGGCCGAGCCAGCTTTGGTGAGAAGGACAAAGTGGATGGTGCCACCACTGAATTTTTTATCCCGCAGTAGTTTGTCCATGATGGTGTCGGTTTCAATGTGATCTGACAGCACGAGTGGAAGTTGAAATGCCTCAAGGAATTGGAGGATCCGTTGGCTGTCCGCACGGGGGAAGCCGTTGAGTTGCTCGGAAAGGATCAGGGCGGCCCGGGTACCCAAGGAAATGGCCTCACCGTGTAGCATTTCCCCGTAGGGGAGGGAGGCTTCGATGCCGTGGCCAACGGTGTGACCGAAGTTGAGCAGGGCTCGGGTGCCGGAGGTTTCGCGTTCATCTTCTTCGACGACCCGGGCTTTGATGGCGAGATTGCGGGCGAGTAGGTCGGCGCTTGGGTGTTGGTCTGATGGGTCGAGAGCGTTGAGGTCATCGATCATGGCTTCGTCCCGGATGGCGGCGTGTTTGATGGCTTCGGCATAACCCTCGCGGTATTCACGCCCGGGAAGGGTGGCCAGGGTCATTGGGTCGACCACAACCAAACGAGGTTGGTGGAAGGCTCCTATCAGGTTTTTTCCTTCAGGCGCGTTGACGCCTGTTTTACCTCCGGCAGAGCTATCGACCTGGGAAACGATGGTGGTGGGGACCTGGACAAAAGGAACGCCCCGGTAAAAAATGGCCGCGACAAATCCGGCAAGATCGCCGGTGACGCCGCCGCCCAATGCGAGAACGAAGGATGCCCGATCATGCCCTGCATTGATCAGTTCACTGCAGAGTGCGCTGGACTGACTCATTGATTTGCTGGCTTCACCAGCAGGGAAGGTATGGCAGCTTGAAGATATCCCGGCCTCATCGAGGCTGTCCATCACCCGCTGGGCGTAGAGAGGTCCGACATTGGAGTCGGTGATCAGCGCGCACTTTCCCTTCAGTCCGGTGGACTGAACGAGCGAGCCAATCGAATCGAGGAGTCCATCTTCAACGAGGATGTCGTAAGAGCGGTCGGCGAGGTCAAGGTGCACAGTGGGCATGGCGATGGTTGTAAGAACCGCACCGTGAAGATTCAAGTGCAATCGCGTTCCGTCATCTGGGAAACCCCAGATGTATTCGGATGGGATTTTAACGAATGGGTGGCCGTTTTTTTAACCACTTGCGGAAATCCCCTCCGGTGGACTTCGGAAGCGTGCGTTGGCCGAGCCAGTGTTGCATCGGTTTGATCGGGGCAACGTGGATCGGCAGGTGGTTCATGGCCTTGGACATGGTCATGGCCGTGCGCCATAATTTCGGTGAGCTGGCAAGTTCGGCAAAGGGCGCCATGGGAAGGTTGCCGGGGGATTTGATTTTTTCACGTTTGGCCCGGTCTCTGAGTCGGAGCAACAGGGTGGGGATGGGGATATCTACCGGGCAGACCTCCCGGCATGCTCCACAAAGAGACGAGGCTTTTGGTAGGTCGGCGAGTTCCGGGAATTTGTCACCGGCAAGAAGCGGGGAAAGGACGGCTCCCACTGGTCCCCCGTAAGTGGCGCGATAGGCGTGGCCACTGGATTGGCGGTAGATCGGGCAGACGTTCTGGCACGCGGAGCAGCGGATGCAGCGCAGGATTTCCTTGCAGTTGGAGGCCAGAATGTCACTTCGGCCATTATCCATAAAGACAACGTGCATGTGCTCCGGGCCGCTGGGTTGATTTTCCGAGCGTGGCCCGTTGATGAACTGGGTATAAACGGTCAGTTGTTGGCCGGTGGCGGATCTGCCGAGCAGGTTGAGGAAGACACCGAGGTCCTGGTCGCGGGGAACCAGCTTTTCAATGCCGATCAGGGCGATATGCACGGGTGGTGGGGCCATGCCGAAGCGGGCGTTGCCTTCGTTGGTGACCAGCACGACGCGCCCGCTTTCGGCTGAGACAAAGTTGCCGCCGGTGATGCCGGCATCAGCCTGGAAGTATTTTTCGCGAAGATGGGTTCGAGCCCGACGGGTCAGGGTTTCGGGGTCGTCGTTGTAGTCTTCGGCAATGCCTTCCTTCAGGAAGGTGTTGGCAATTTCCCTACGGTTTTTATGGATGATCGGTTTGACGATGTGGGATGGGACATCGTCATCGAGTTGAATGATAAACTCACCGAGGTCGCTCTCCAGGCATTCGATGCCATTTTTGACTAGGAATGGGTTGAGGTGGATTTCCTCTGACGCCATGGACTTGGATTTTGTCAGTCGTTTGACGTCGTGTTGTTTGAGGATGTTCAGGACGGCCTCCCGGGCATCTTGATCGGTGGAAGCAAAGTGGACCTTCACCCCGTTTTGGGTCAGTTTCTCCTCGGCCTGGGCGAGATAGGTGTCGAGATGTTCCAGAGTGTGTTGTTTGATGTCGGCTGCCAGCTTGCGGATGCGGTCCGGGTCTTGGTAGTCGTTGAAGAGAACATGGTATCGTTTTTCGGTTCCCGAGGAGGTTCCGTCCATGACCGAGGCTTGTTTTTCCGCACTGATTTCAGTGGCATAGGTATCGATGAGTTGATGGGATGGCATGGCTGGGTGCGTGGGCAGGAAGTTAGATTTGATAGAAGGCTGCTGCGGTTTCGTGCTGAATGGCGGCCTGTTCGTCGGGGCTTAGGCTCAGAGTGAATTCATCGACCAGGTTGAGCCAGGCCGGGTAATCGGTGCCGAGCAAGGAGACAGGCCAGTCGGAGCCGAACATGACGCGCTGCGGCCCGAAGGCGTGGATGATTGTATCGACGTAAGGCCGAAGCAGGTCGTGGTGCCTGGTGCTTTGGCTTTTGCTCTCCGGGTCTTGGATTTCGGTGGTGAGGCCGGAAAGTTTGCAATAAATGTGCGGTCGTCTGGCGAGCTCCCGGATATTGCGGGCCCAGGATTTGCTGTCGGGGTCTTTCATGCCTTCGTTCGAGACAGGAGGTTTGCCGCAGTGGTTGAGGACCATACGTTGATTCGGGTGTTTATCGGCGAAAGCAATGGCCGAAGGGAGTTGGTCGTGGAAGACAAGCAGGTCGAATGCCAGGTCCCGATGGGTGATTTCCCGCATGCCATGATCGAAGTCCGGGTTGTCCAAAAACTGCTCGTCAGGGCAGCCTTGGATAATTTCCCGAATCCCTTTGAACAGAGGCTCGTTGATATACTGATCAAGAAAAATCCTGAGGTCCGGAGAGCAGAGCGGGGCCCAGCCGACGATGGCAGCCACGAGTTCCTCCGAGTGCTTGGCGCAGTCCAAAAGGAAGCGGTTTTCCTGATCCGAGCAGCGGGCTTGGACGGAAATGACCTGATCCACACCACTCATATCGAGGTGATGATTGAGTTCAGGAACGAGAAAATCCTTCTGCAGTTGGGGCATCTCATCCGAGATCCAGCCGTATTCGTCAGGGGAATACTTCCAGAAGTGATGGTGGGTATCGATCATAGCTGGGAGAAAGGGGCGGGTGATCAGGCGACATCGACGCCTTTCAGGCTGGCGAGTAGGATTTGAGCGATATGGCGGTATTCGATCGGGCGGCCTTGTTTTTCAGCCAGCCCTCCGAGGTGCATCATACAGGAGAGGTCGGCGGAGACGAGATAGTCTGGCTGGTTATCGAGCAGGTGATCAAGTTTCAGGGTTCCCATTTTGCCGGAAATATTCGGGAAAGTAACGCAGAAGGTTCCTCCGAACCCGCAGCATTGTTCTTTTTGCCCGTATTCGACCAGTTGGATGCCCTCAATGGAGTTGAGCAGGGTGGTTGCGGCTTCACGGGTTCCGGTTCCACGGGTGTGGCAGGAGTGGTGGAAGGCAATATGGGCATTGAAGGAGCCGGGCCAGGTGGTGATGCCAAGTTCGTGCACAATGTAGTCGGCAAGTTCGAAGGTTCGACGGCCCATGGCTTCAATTTCCGGCAGGTCTTCTTCATTTTCGAATTGGAGCGGGTTGCCGTGTTGTTGCATGGCGGCACAAGATCCGGATGGGATGATGATCGGCAGGTCTCCTTGGAACACCTCCATGGCATGGCGGGCCACCTTGCGTGAGGATTTCCAATCGCCGGCGTTGAAGGCTGGTTGACCGCAGCAGGTTTGGTCTTCGGGGTAGATGACTTCCACCCCGAGGTGTTCGAGGACTTGAACAGTCGCTTTGGCGGCATCCGCGTAAAAGGCGTCGCATAGGCAGGTACCCATCATGAGGACTTGTTTTTTTGTGGCGCTGGCGGCATCCTGTGTCATGTTCATGTGCCCGCATATTAGGTTAATTGCCCGCTCCGACAAGTCTTGATCGATTGTGATCGCTGATTTGTCAGGAATTTCAGGAATTGTCAGCTGCTATTGATAGCACTGTGAATTTAAGTGGTATTTTACTCGCAAGATGGGGGAGAACGTATATGACTTCAGCAGGCCATGATATTTCCTCAGATCATCCAAGGCGGAATGGGTATTAGTGTTTCCAGTTGGCAACTTGCAAATGCAGTTGCTACCCGGGGGCAGATTGGTGTGGTTTCGGGAACGGCCATTGATTTGGTGCTCGTCAGAAGCCTGCAAAACGGAGATCCAGGAGGGCATCGTCGACGCGCGATGGCTGCATTTCCCCGACAGGAAGTGGTGGAGCGTATTCTGGAAAAGTATTTTATTGCCGATGGTAAGGAGCCGGAGAAGGCTTATTCCAACAAGACGATGGTTGGTGAGGCTCCGAGTATCGAGTTGCAGGAGTTGCTGATTGTTGCGAACTTTGTGGAAGTGTATTTGGCCAAGGAAGGTCATAACGGGCTGGTCGGGATTAATTTCTTGCATAAAATCCAGACGCCGATGATGCCATCGATCTACGGGGCCATGCTGGCAGGGGTGGATGTGATCATCGTCGGGGCGGGTATTCCCCTCGAAATTCCCAAGATTATTGACGGCCTGAGTCGCAACGAGGCGGTGGAGTTCAGTCTGCCGGTCAAGGGGGCTACGGACGGGGCTCCATTTAAGATGCAGTTTGACCCGAATCTCGTATTTGACGACTGCCCAGAACCACATACACCTTATTTTTTCCCGATTGTTTCCTCTGTTACGCTGGCTAACTTGATGGTCAAAAAGTGTGGTGAGGGGGTCAATGGATTGATTATTGAAGGTCCGACAGCGGGTGGGCACAATGCGCCACCCCGTGGGAAGACCCAATATAATGAGCGGGGCGAACCCGTATATGGTAAGCGGGATGAAGTGGATTTCGAAAAAATCCGTGACATTGGTCTGCCGTTTTTTATTGCCGGCTCCTTTGCCAGCCATGAGAAATTGGAAGAGGCCAAAGCGATGGGAGCTACAGGTATTCAGGTAGGTTCCTTGTTTGCCTTTAGTGATGAGTCTGGTCTGACTGCTGAGATCAAGCTGGATGCCGTCCGTCACTGTCTTGCGGGAACGGAGAGCATTTTCCGCGACCCCGTGGCTTCACCTACCGGATTCCCTTTTCAGGTTTTATCGTTGCCCGACACGCTTTCCGAACAGGATGTGTATGAGGACCGTAAGCGGATTTGTGATCTGGGTTACTTGCGCGAGGCCTATCAAAAAGAGGATGGTTCGCTCGGGTGGCGTTGTGCATCCGAGCCTCTGCCTGCTTTCCTTCGTAAAGGAGGGACCGAGGAGGATGCCAAGGGGCGGAAATGTCTTTGTAACTCACTGATGGCCAATATCGGTATGCCTCAGAGGCGTAAAGGTGGAGTCGAGGAGTTACCCCTGTTGACCAGCGGATACAATTTGACTGCGATCAAGGAGATCGTCAAACCGGGTAAGGAGACATACTCAGCTTCCGAGGTGGTAGATTTCCTGCTCGGTGAGTAAAACGCCCGGTTCGCCGTAGGCGGATGGCGCTGGCTGAGATGTTTTGCCTGGCTGCTAGTTGAAGGCTGGCACTTGTTTGGTTTGATATGCGTCATTTTTGAACTGGCGGCTTGTCAGGTGCAGGGGCTCTTGTTAGTTCTTTGTGCTTATGAAAATCCTCTTGATGATGAGTGTGTCGATGGTGGCCGGAGCCTTTGCTGCGAGCGAGCTGGAAACCAGTAAAACGGAATTTGCAGAGGCAGACAAACAGTTGAATGTGGTCTACCTCAGTTTGAAAAAAACAATGCCCGAATGGTCGTTCAAGCAGCTCCAGCCCGATCAAAGGCGGTGGGTTTCATACCGTGACGCCATGGCAGAGCGGGCGGTTTTTGACCTGGAGGGAAAGGTTAAGGATGTCAAAACAAAGGCCGACTACTGGTCGATGATGGCCGGTTTGACCTGGGCGAGAGTCGATGTGCTCAACGGCTGGGCAGCTGTGGCGGAGGAGGGGAAGTGGCTTGGAGACTATAGTGATAGTTATGGGGGAGGCATGTCGATCTCGGTCAAAGAAGGCAAACTGCATTTTAAGATCGATGTTGTACGAGGCTTGAGCCACCACGTTGGTCAGATTAGTGGTGTGGCTGAGATCAATCAGAGTTACGCCCGTTTCTCGGATGAGGGCAAAGGCCGTGAAGGTGTTGAGGGTAAAACGTGGCTTGATTTTGAAATACTGGACGGAGCCCGGATCAAGGTTCGGGGGGTGAATACGAGTTATTACCACGGGGCTAGAGCCTACTTTGATGGAACCTATGTCAGGGTGGAACATCCTGAAAGTGAAGGTTGTAGCCAGTAAGGCTTCGATTGTTTCGCTAACAGTGGAGCCGTGGGCTTGAGCCTCTGATACCACTCCGCAAAACAGACGAGACGATTGATCGTTGTTGAGGTATTTGGAAAAGCACTGCGTGATCCATGAGAGTTCCGGATGAATGACTCCTTTGGCTTTGTTTCTCCTTAGTCATGGTGCCCGCACCATTCCTTCGTCGTGCCTTACCAAAGAACTCATTCATCTCGGCTATCGTCCCGTCTGTTTTACTACTTGGTATGAATAGTCTGAAGCGCATCAAGGCGGGTGCACAAAAAAGCCCAAGGCTTTTGGACGCCTTGGGCTTGGATGTTTTGTCAGAACTGTGTCCCGGGGTTAGGCTTCCCGGCCGCAGCACTTTTTGAACTTTTTACCGGACCCGCATGGACAGTCGTCGTTGCGGTTGATTTTCACGGTCGGGCGTCGTTTCGGCAGGTTGATTTTGATTTGCTGTCCGTCGGGAACCGGGGTCATGGCCAGTTGCTGTTGGTTGCCGGTTTGGGCGACGTTGGCATTGGTGATGGGTTCTCCGGCGGTTGCGTCGCTGGACAATTCCTGCGGCAGGCTGCGCATGAAGTTTTCGAATTGTTCGAGGTTGGTGGTGGACCGGAACAGGTTGCTGAGGGTTTCGCCCTCGATGTTGCTCATCAGGGTTTCGAAGAGGGAATATGCCTCGTTTTTGTATTCCACGAGCGGGTCTTTTTGACCTTGGGCTCGGAGATGGACACCCTCGCGGAGAGCATCCATGTTGTAGAGGTGCTCTTGCCACAGCTTGTCGATGCCGGTGAGGATGATGTGGCGCTCGAGCATGTCACGCAGCTCGGCCTCCTCGTGTTGCATCTTGAGTTCGTAGGCATCTTTGACTTTGCCGACGAGGAACTCGGAGTTGTCCTCGGCATTGCGATCCTGGAAGCCGCTTTCTTCGATGCTGAGTTGAAGCGGGAAGGTGGTGTTTGCCCAGTTGAGAAGCTCTGCGTAATCCGGAGCTCCTTCGTCACGGTCTTCCATGTAGGCGTGGACGGAAGCCGGAATGGCCCGCTCGATGACTTCGTAGATGAGCTCGCGTGGGTTCTCACTGTTGATGACTTCATTGCGATAGCCGTAGACAACTTCACGTTGTTTGTTCATCACATCGTCGAAGTCGAGAACGCGTTTCCGCCAGGTGTAGTTGCGTTGTTCGACGCGTTTCTGGGCGGTTTCCACAGAGCGGTTCAGCCATTTGTGTTCCAGGGCTTCACCGTCTTCCATGCCGAAGCGTTCCATCATGTTGGTCATGCGGTCGGCGGCGGCAAAGTTGCGCATTAAGTCGTCTTCGAAGGAAATGAAGAATTGGCTCATTCCCGGGTCTCCCTGGCGAGAACAGCGTCCTCGCAGCTGACGGTCGATCCGGCGCGATTCGTAGCGCTCGGTGCCGATAACAAACAATCCACCCGCTTCGGCGACTCCGGGAGCCAGTTTGATGTCGGTTCCCCGGCCGGCCATGTTGGTTGAAACGGTGACGGCTCCTTTTTGTCCGGCATTGGCAACGATCTCGGCTTCCTGACGGTGGTACTTGGCGTTGAGGATGTTGCAGGGAATTTTAGCCCGTTTGAGCATCTTGCCCACCAGTTCCGAGGCCTCCACGGAGGCGGTTCCGACGAGCACCGGCTGACCTCGGTCGTGGGCTTCCTGGATTTTTGAGACCACCGCATTGTATTTCTCACGCCGGGTTTTGAATACCTGGTCATTGTGGTCGATCCGGATATTGGGCACGTTGGTCGGGATCGGAAGGACGTCGAGTTTGTAGATGTCGTGAAATTCTGCAGCTTCGGTTTCAGCGGTTCCGGTCATACCGGCCAGTTTGCTGTAGAGGCGGAAGTAGTTCTGGATGGTGATGGTGGCGTAGGTTTGGGTTTCCTCTTCCACGTGAACCCCCTCTTTGGCTTCAACCGCTTGGTGAAGTCCGTCGGACCAGCGACGTCCTGGCATTTCCCGGCCGGTGTTTTCATCGACGATGATCACCTTGTTTTCGGCGATAACGTATTCGACGTCTTTTTCGTAGAGGCAATAGGCTTTGAGTAGCTGCGAAATCGAGTGCATTTTTTCGCCCTGGGTATCGAGGCGGGCTTGCAGGGCATCTTTTTTCTCGGCTCGATCGTCGGTGCTGAGGTCCGGGTCGGCATCGATTTCGGCATAGGCGGTTCCGAGGTCGGGCAGCACGAAGGCTTCGGCGTCATCCGGGGAGAGAAACTCGCGACCCATTTCCATGAGGTCGGCATCGTGGGCTTTTTCGTCGATGGTGTAGTAGAGCTCCTCTTTGATGGCAAACAGATCACGCTTTTGGGCGTCCTGATACATCGAAAGTTCGGTTTTTTCGATCAGTCGGCGGGTGTCCGGGTCTTCCATGAAGCGCATCAGTTGGCGGTTCCGTGGGTTGCCGAGTTTAATTTTGAACAGTGCCCGTCCGGCAGCTACTTCATCTTTGTCGTCCAAGGCTTTTTTCGCTTCTTCGGACAGTTCGTTGCAGAGGTGGTTCTGGCGTTTGACGAGCTGTTCGATCAGAGGCTTGTAGCGGCCGTATTGTTCGATGTTGGAAACGGTGGACGGGCCGGAAATAATCAGGGGCGTCCGGGCTTCATCGATCAAAATCGAGTCAACCTCGTCAATAATGGCGTAGTAGTGGCCGCGCTGGACCTGCTCGTCTTTAGAAGAAGACATGCCATTGTCGCGCAGGTAGTCGAATCCAAATTCGGCGTTGGTGCCGTAAGTGACGTCGCAGTTATACATCTCGCGGCGTTCGAAGGGTGGCATCTGGTTTTGGATGCAGCCAACGGTCAGGCCGAGGAATTTGAAGACCGCCCCCATCCATTCGGAGTCACGTCGGGCGAGGTAATCATTTACGGTGACCACGTGGACGCCCAGGCCGGTCAGGCCGTTGAGGAAGACGGGCAGCGTGGCAACCAAAGTTTTTCCTTCACCGGTTTGCATCTCGGCAATGATACCGCGGTGCAGGGCGATACCACCAATGAGCTGGACATCAAAATGCACCATTTCCCATGCAATCGGCTGATCACAGACGGTGATGGTCTGACCGCAGAGCCTGCGGGCGGCACTTTTGACAGCTGCGTAGGCTTCGGGCAGGATGGATTCGATGTACTTTGACTGGGCTTGCGGGAAGCTGGTTTCCTCGAGTTCTCGAAAGGCAGCTTTGGCTTCCTCGATGGAGTTGGTGTTGTTGTCTACCGAAGGAAGCCCCGGGTATTCGTCACGGAGGGCTTCGATGCGTTGGCTCAGTGACTGGGCCGCCGCCGCCAGAGCTTCCTCATCCATCTGCTCAAGTTCGTGAACGGTGGGAACTTCGAGTGGCAAATAGCGGTGCAGGTGATTCTGCCAAGTGGCGACTTTTTCACGTAGCTGGTCATCGGAAAGTGACTGATAGCCTTCTTCGATGCTGTTGATTTTGGCAATGACCGGGCGAAGTCGCTTGACTTCGCGTTGGTTTTTACTGCCGACGATTTTCTGAAGAGTCCACTTAAGCATAAAAATTGGGGCGCGGGTTGGGCGCGCGAGGTGAGTTCCATACACCTGCTTTGCCTTGTTGGCAAGGGGATTAGCTAGAGTTCCTGAATGCTTATCGGTTCAGGGATCAGCTCGGTGTTCGAGAATGACCAAACCATTTCTTTTTTGAGGTTCACCTCGATGAGTGGAAGGTAGTGTCCGGGGTAATCGTGGCCTGTCCAGTTGGTGAGCAGGGTGGCGTCGAGCGCGGGGGGGCGTGCACCCCATCCAGTGCGACGTTACCTCCGCTGAACAATAGAGATCTAACCGGGAATCCGTTTGGTCACCAGCTGGATGGTGTATGCTCCTTCTGTGGAATCTTTCGCAAAAATCCCGCCTTGATTGAGTTTTCGTCTTTGCGAGAGGCTTACTCCGGGAGCCTTTCCTTAACCTGGCGCAGGGTTTCCGGGTGGTGCTGAAGGTGGTCGGTGACCGCTCTGAGAGCTTCCAGGGTGGAGCGGGAAATGTGGTGCTCCATGCCCTCGACATCGCGATAGATGGTGTTGGTGTCGATTTCAAACAGTTGCAAAAACCGGGTCAGGGTCTCGTGTCGGTCAATGATGGCTTTGGCGATGTTGAGCCCTTTATCCGTGAGGATCGTTCCCCGGTATTTTTCATGTTTGACCAGGCCTTCGGCATCGAGACGCTGCAGCATATTGGTGACGCTGGCTTGGGAAATGTTGAGCTTTTTTGAAATATCAATCGGACGTGCGTAGCCTTTTTCCTCGATGAGGTGGAGGATTTGTTCGAGGTAATCGTCGCGGGCGGTTGAGCCGCTGGTGCGGTGGGAGGCTGGCATGCATGGATTCTCAGGATTTGGATGCCTGCTGTCAAGCATGGCCGCGTTTCAGTCGTCAGATCGTTGGATGATTGCGGGTTTGCGGTAGATGTCGCGATTGGAGGCTTGAAACTCGGCTTTGAAGCGAACCTTGAGTTCGGACAGGTCGCAGAGTGTCCCATGCTCAAAGTGCCAGCTCCCTTGGTTTCCATTGTGTTGGATTCCCAGGAGAAGGTGAATAGCATGATGCTGTACTTTGAGGGTGCTTGATCTTGGTTTGAAGTAAAAGGTGCGGAGTGTGCTGGTTTCGCTGTCACGTTGGTAAAGCTTCGGGTCCAAATAGATGTGGGTGGTTTTGCCGTTCTGTCCGGTGTGGGTGATCCAGAGATCGGGGTATCCGCTGCGTTGGGCGTGTCCCTGGCTGTTGAGGGGGATGCAGCATTGGAGGGATTTTTGAGCATTGAGGTGTTTGCACAGGATGTCTTCAGCCAAGCGGGAGACCTCGTTGATTCGTTTGATCTGTTTGAGTGGGGTTTGATTGAGATCTCGGATGGTTCTTTGCGTTGCTTCTTGAATGGCTTTGAGGATGGCTGTGTGTGTCGGGTTCCCTTGATCGATGGGGATGACTTTTTTCTTGCTGCTGGCCAGAATGATTTTGGGGAAGGAGAAGCTTTGCTTATCCCAGTCCTGATTGAGCATGGAGCGGATCAGGGCGTCCTCTTTTCTATTTTGGGCTGTTTCAAGCTCTTTGGTCTGGCTGTTGTCGGCCAAGGTCAAGAGGGGGCAGCAACATGCGCTGAATCCAATAGCCAGGAGGGTGGGTGCTTTCATACTGCTGAGTTTTATTGAATCCGGTTTTTGGTCAATGTCTTTGCCTGTGCATTTTGACAAATGGGGGTGTTTTTTATTCGATGTCATTGCTTTTGGTTTGCAATGGAGGGGGTATTATTGATTAATATCTTAACTCTGGTGGTATATTTAGCAAATGAGCGTCATTTTTCGGAAATATCTATTGGAGTATTGAAGTATACGTGTTAATCCAATTTTGCATTGAGTAACGCATATGCAGTTGCAAGGGGGGAATTGATGAATGCTTCTTTCTTTTCTCTTGATTGCCTTACTCATGCAGATGAATCTGAATCATCATAAAATGAAGAGGATTCGGTTTTTTGAGTATATGAACCCAATTTTGACATCACCGAGGAAAATGGCCAGGCTGACCCTGCTGCAGGGGCAAGCTGGTGGCTTTGCGTTGGTGTCGACGCTTGCGGTGATGGTTTTGTTGGTGCTGGTGGCGTTGTCTCTCCTTAGCCTGAGTACGGTGGAGGTTCGCTCTTCCCAGCGTGTGAAAGCAGTGCAAGAGGCGAAGTCGAACGCCCGCTTGGCTCTGATGGTGGCTTTGGGGGAGTTGCAGAAGCATCTTGGGCCTGACCAAAGGATCAGTGCCCGGGCCGAAACCTTGGTCAAGGACCCTCGCATTGCAGATGTGGTTTCCGCAGGTTCTCCCCAAGCTTGGTGGGTGGGTGCGATGCACAGTGATCGAAATTTGCCGATCGTCTCAGGCGATCCTAATGATCCGGCTGATACGGGGGAGGCTGTGGCTTGGTTGGTTTCCGGGCTCGATTCCTCGAAAAATATTTCTGACCCCAGTCCGTTTGTGGATCAGAATCCTGTGGAGATGTGGGGTGAGCATAGTCTCGATCTGGACCAATACACTGGAGGTGAAGCGATTCGTGCCGGCCGGGTGTATGTAAACAATGGTATGGGGCAGCGGATTTCTGCTTATGCGTATTTTGTCGATGACAATGGAATGAAGGCGCAGTTGACGCCTTATCATGAGTCTTTACAAAATGAAGAGCCCGAATTGCTGGCCTCCGGAGTGCTTCCGGGTGCTTATGACCTGTCTATCTTGGATGGGCTTGACAGTTTGGATGGAGTGGCTCCGTCCGACTATCAAAAGATGCTGTCTTTAGCTGAAGTGCCATTGTTAGGTGGCTTGGATGACATTTGCCGGAAAAGATTGATGGATTACACGGTTTCGTCACTTGGGGTGTTATCGAACGTGAGGGAAGGCGGATTGAAAAAGGATCTGACCATCGCATTTGAAAATGAGTCTGTATTTGCCTCTGTTTTTCCCTTGGATGAAAAAGAGCGTTATCTGGTAATGGATGAGGAGAAGCTGGAACAGGCCCAGGATTTACAAAAGAACGGATATATCCATTGGGAAATGTTCAAGGATTACTACAACATGAAAAAACATATCCGTGAGGAAGGCGGTGTGGAATACTTGGATCATGTGATTTTCGGGAAAAGCGGCCTCAAAATGAATAATAACAATGAGCCGTATATCAAAAAGCCATTTTATGAGGGGGCCTTGGGGCCACATGATATTGGTGATGATCAATTTGAAGAGACCTCAGACGGTTGGGCTCCGGACCCCAGCATGAAACTAACCCATGAAGGGCACCCTTATGGTGATTACACGGTGCTGCACGATCCTGCCAGAGAGGTCTACGCCGGTGAATACAAACATAGCCCTCTGACAACCGTGCTGTCGTTACTTCGTGAAGATGCCTGGCTTGAAAAAATAGATAAGCAACACCGCTTGGATCCGGTCAATGCGGATCATAACCACGGAAAGGCTGACTCCGATCCGGATGATGGTAAGTTTGAAACCCATGTGCAGCTCTGGACGTCCCACTATAACCCTTACAACATCAACCTGAGACTGATCGGCTTACACGACCAAGGGCGGGACGGTCCGCGGGTGATCAATTACCCGCAAGTCAATTTTACGGACCGTCCGGATAAGTCGGTGAATGGGCTGAATGACAAACGTGAGATTCATGTCCCAGGTAAATCAATCATTCTTTCTCCGGGGAAAAGCCGGATGGTGGGCTTCAGGAAAAATACGCGCTTTGATGAGTCCGTGGATGGGACGGATAAGTTTAGTGACGAGGTTGCCACCGTGGTGATGGAAAATGTCTGGGGGAAACCAGACGATGCAGGTCAGACGATTTTGAAGAATGGTAACATCACGGTTTCGTTTATGTTGGATCGGCCGGCGATGATCCATGGTGTGAATCATGAAGGGCATCTACGCAATGACCTGGAGACGGCCCAGGTGTTTTTCTCTCCTTTCGCGTGGGATCAGTTCGTTGATCGGGATGGTACGGATCAACATATTGGAAAGCAGATCGATACCGGACTTCCGGCGGATGGCTTCAATATCAATGGTAAGGTTTCGATGACATTTGGCTTGAGAACCACGCGGGAACCTGGTTCTTCCCTGCGCCCCTTGATCGATGGCAATATTCGGGCCATGTGGCATAACCCCAAGTGGGATTACAATATGGGGCTTCCCTTGTTGGCTTCTTATTCGGATAAGCATCAGGGAGAGTCCACTGATGTTCCTTTCGTCGAGATGGAGACGGATGCCGATAGTCACGGCCATACCTATTGGGGGGCGGACCGTTCATCTCAGGATGGCGCGTCATCCGTCATTCTCTTTGATGTACCCCGTGAAGATTTGGTTTCTCTGGGTCAGTTGCAGCACGCCGGATGTGGTCGCTTCAGTTATGAGCCCAGTTACATTGTTGGGAATTCATATCGGAATGTCAGGATTCCGGGTGATGAATGGAAGGTGGAAGCCAGTGATACCTTTCCAGGGAAACCAGAATGGAAAATCCCGGGGTCCTTCAATCTTTATGATGCGTCCTACCTGATCAATGAAATCCTGTGGGACGGTTATATCTTCACTACGATCCCACAAGTGAAGGATAACCACACTCCGGATGAGCCGGAGATTGATTTTCCAAAGATTGCAAAAGGTGAAGAGTTTTTACCCAATCCAAGGTTCATTCCTTACACTCCCTCCGGATCTCAGTTTGACAAGGCGACGATGCAAGACGAGGGGGATAAACAGAGCGGATCGTTTTATCATAATGCCGGTCATTTGTTAGTTGACGGGATGTTCAATGTGAACTCGACATCGGTTGCGGCATGGGAGGCCTTTCTATCCGGGACATACAAGCTTCCCGTTCAGAAAATGGATGACAAGGGGGAAATCGGCGGTTTTGTCAAACCTGAGCATGTTCGCTTCCCTCGTGTGAAATCTGTGATGGGAGAGGGGTTTGACAAGGATGATCCGGACGAGGATTATTGGATCGGCTTCCGTCATTTGGAGCAAGATGAGGTGCGTGCCTTGGCCGAAAAAATCGTTGAAGAAATTAAACGGCGCGGGCCATTTCTTACGCTAGGTGAATTTGTCAATCGGAAGCTCGATGATGATAAGACGCTTTCAGCGAAGGGCGTGTTGCAGGCTGCTTTGGACGCCACTGTCAATGAAGGTTTGGATGCTTCTGTGGATGAGGATGCCACACACCCTGCCGTCACTGGTGATAGTACGCAAGGCGCCGGTTTCCCCGGGCAACTATTGCAGGGTGATTTATTACAAGCCTTGTCGCCCTACATGCAGTCTCGGTCTGATAGTTTTACCGTCAGGGCATACGGTGAATCCCTTGATCCGGTAAGTGGCCGAATCCTTGCCCGCGCCTGGTGTGAGGCCGTCGTGCAACGTTACCCTGATCCTGTAGGGAATTCAGAAAGTTCTCTAAGTGTGTTAGAAGAGTTGGCGAATCCAAGTAGTGCGTATGGTCGTCGGTTCCGTATGTTGTCGTTCCGGTGGTTAAGCCCCGATGAAATTTAATCTGAATCTGGTATGATTTATTCTCGATCGTTAATACTCCTGTTTCACCTCTGGCTTGCCTGTATCTTGGCGTGTCTTAGCTCGCTGACGTTTGCTGATTCTCTCGAGTTGCGGACGCTTCAGTTGGATAAACAGGAAATGCCGGACCTTTATGTGAATGGGGCGGAGGGTCCGGAATTATTGAGTTTTTCCTCGATTCAGCCGTCGGCACTGCTGCAGGTGGATAAGACGGATCCTTTGGTTTTGTATCGTCAGGTGAAAGATGGAAATGGAGGGCTTGACTACAAGCAGGCTTTCAAGGTGGATATACCCGATTCCGCGGAGGGGATTTTATTGTTGGCTTGGAAGGTTTCCGGGAAAGAGAAATTCATGGCGATCAAGGATCATTTTTCCAAGGCCAAGGCTGATCAATGGTTGATGATCAACACCTCGGACCGGGCGATTGCGTTCCAAGTGGGTGCCAAAACCAAGCCGGTGTTGATCAAGCCAAGTAGTATTCATATTTTTGATGTAAAAGCCCAGAAGGGAAAGGGGGCCGCGATTATGGCGAAGGCTTCGATCGATCAGGAAATAAAGACGATCTATTCCACCTTTTGGCCTGTGTATGCCGGTAAACGCCTGGTCGTGATTATCAGCAACACCGGAGAAAAAATCAGGGTGAAACCCATATTTGATACCATTCCAATACGAGAAAACAATGAAAGTGAATAAGAATATACTTTGTGCAATGAGCCTTGCTTTAGCTTTATCATCCAACGTTCTTGGTGAATCCAAGGGTGTCTGGTTAGATGAACTTGATCTTTCGAGCATGAGCTCAGGTTTTGGCCAGGCCAAGCCAAGAACATCGCTGGATGGCAATCCCATCCAGATCAACGGAAAAACCTATCAGCGAGGAGTGGGGGTGCATGCCGTAAGCCGTTATGTGTTGGCTTTGGACGGAAAAGTAACACGCTTCAAGGCGGTGGTTGGTCTGGATGATGAAGTCAACCCGACAGCCTCGGTAAACTATCTGGTGATTGCGGATGGAGAAACATTATTTGACAGTGGAGTTATGAAAATGAAGGAAGCAAAAGAAGTGGACGTGGATTTGACGGGGAAGAAATTCCTTACATTGGTGATTGATGACGGCGGTGACGGCATTGTTGCCGACCATGCCGATTGGGCGGACGCTAAAATCACGTATGAGGGCAAAGCTCCCATGCCACACGAGAGTGACCGGCGCTGGGGGATTCAGAAGGATGGATCGATTCAGTGGGATATCCCAAACGACCCCTTGGCTGTAGGGCACCAGGACCATGTGGAAATGAGTGGCCGCTACACAGCTGTGATCGTAAGGTATGGAATAAACCGTGATGGTAGCTTGAAGCTCACGCGACACATTGTGTGGCCGATGCTGCGGACGATTCCCAATGACACTCACGGGAGTCTTGCCCGAGATTTCAAAGGAGCTCTGCTTCCTGAAATCGAGGTGGATGGGCAAGCGATTGCTGTGGAGAAACCCCGCACAATCACCCACCGTGGAGTGATGACGATCACGAGTCGGGTGGGCGACGGCCTCGAGCTTACCCGGGTGATTTTTCCTAGCATGGAAAAGCCTGCGGCGATGGAGCAATGCACTTTGAAAAATGTTGGAAACAAGAAGGTCCGTGTGCGATTGAAGTCTCTCCAGACAGAGCAACGAACCGAAGCCAGCCAGGGGGTGGATGGTGTTTATGTTTTCCGAACCGAGTCGAGCAAGGATCAGGATCAATCGCTGGCTCCTGGGGCATCGATGCAATTTTCACTGACTCATTCCGCCCGGCGTGAGGCTGAAAAGCCACTTGAGCTTGATTCCGCGAAAGAACTGAATGAGCGGTTGGCTTACATCAGCGGTCTGGATGCCGAACTCCAATTTGTCAGCCCGGATGAAATCCTCAACCGGTCGTTTGGCTTTGCCAAGATTCGAGCCGCCGAGAGTATTTTCAGAACCAAAGGAGGCTTGATGCATGCACCTGGAGGAGGACGTTATTACGCTGCCATCTGGGCCAATGACCAGGCTGAATACGCGAACCCCTTGTTTGCTTATTTAGGTGATGATGTCGCCCGTGAGTCGGCTGAAAACTCATTCCGTCACTTTGCTCGTTTCATGAATGATGATTGGGAACCCATCCCATCATCCATCATTGCCGAAGGTGATGATATTTGGAATGGTGCCGGTGACCGTGGTGATGCGGCAATGATCGCTTATGGTGCGACCCGTTACGCTATGGCCCGTGGTGACCAAACCATCGCACGGAAACTCTGGCCCTTGATCGAGTGGTGCCTGGAGTATAGTCGTCGAAAATTGAATGATGGAGGTGTGGTGGCTTCGGATTGTGATGAGTTGGAGCGACGTTTCCCTGCAGGTAAAGCAAACCTTTGCACCTCGAGCTTACACTATGATGCCTTGGTCTCGGCTGTGGCACTTGGACGTGACCTCGGTCAACCTAAAAAGCAAATTGCCCAGTATGAGCGGGAAGCCAAGGAATTGCGTATAGCCATTGAGTCCTATTTCGGGGGTAAGGTCGAAGGTTTTGACACTTACCGCTACTTCGAGGGCAACAAGCTTCTGCGTTCGTGGATTTGTATTCCTCTGACCGTAGGCATTGATGAACGCCGTGACGGCACCATTGATGCTTTGTTTTCAAAACGCCTCTGGACCGAAGACGGACTTGCAACAGAAGCCGGAAATCAAACGTTCTGGGATCGCTCGACACTTTACGGGCTGCGGGGTGTCTTCTGCGCAGGAGCAACGGAGAAGGGAATTGACTACTTGAAGAAATACTCGGCACGTAGGTTGTTAGGTGATCATGTTCCTTACCCGGTGGAAGCCTATCCGGAAGGGAACCAGCGTCACCTATCCGCTGAGAGCGCTTTGTATATCCGCCTGATTGTCGAAGGTATGTTTGGCTTCCATCCGACCGGTCTGCGTTCCTTTACCTGTCTTCCTCGCTTACCTGAAGGCTGGCCGAAGATGTCATTGCGCAATATCGATGCCTTTGGAACCTCGATCGATATCGAGGTGGTTCGCAAAGGTGAAAAACAACACGTGACCGTCAAAGCCGCAGGCAAAACGATTGAATCCCGTGAATACGACGGTAAAACACCTATTCAGATACAACTATAATCTACAAAGATGCGCATCGTCCCCCAGAAATCAACTCGGGGGGCGGTGGTCGCAATCACCTCAACCCACACCAATAAGATCCATGAAACGCAAGATAAAGAACCACCCTATTTTCCTGTCAGCCTCAGTGATGATGCTGACAGTCCTCCAAGCATCAGCCCAGACAGATGCGCCGATTAGCATTGAAATTAACTGGATGGAAGAACTCCAGAAAGGTGGACTCACGGGTATCGCCTTGATCGTCCTCGCTGTAGCTGCGGTTGGTTTTACCATTGAGCGCTTGCTCAATTTACGAGGAAACCTGATTGTTTCCCGAAAGTTGATCGATGAAATCAAGCCGCTGGGTCGCGACCATTATTTTGATGAAGTTCGGGACCGCTGTGCTGCGTCACCGTCCGTTTTATCCAAGGTGATGACCTATGTGGTGAACCACCGCGGGAATGACCCGGAGCTCTACATGGCTGGCGCCGCAGATATCGGAGCCCGTGAAATTGATAAACATCGGCGGAAGCTAGCTCCTATTGGAATTATTGCCTCGCTTGCTCCGCTCCTGGGTCTGTTGGGGACCATGATTGGGATGATTGAAGCCTTCGCCAAGTTTGCTTTGATCGAAGATAGTTCTGAGGCCTCCATTGTCTTGGCGGACTCGATTGGAAAGGCTCTCATTACGACGGCTATGGGTTTGGTGATCGCGATCCCCACGCTGGTGATCTACCATTACCTGCGCTCACGCCTGAACAAATATTCAGAGGATCTGGAGGAAGCAGTTGAATCATTGGCCAGTGCCTGGTTCTTCCAGACCAGTGGGTTCGTCAAGGATACGGAGCCTGGCAAAACGGTGGGTGTGGCTTCCGAAGAATCATCTGAGGATGTGCAAGTGACCGCCTGATCAAAGTCTAACCTTATCCAACGTTATGAGACGTCGCCATCGCCGTGGAAAACGAAGTAAGGAGGAATCTCCAGAAGTGAGTATGTCTCCATTGATTGACTGTGTCTTCCTCTTGCTCGTGTTTTTTCTTGCCACGACGATGTTGAAGAAGAAGGAAAAGCAGATTCCGGTGAATATGCCGGATATGAACTTGAGCTCATCGAAAGAGCCCACCCCTGAAATTCAGGTGGTGGCCATGGGGCCTCGCGGAAATTTTTATACGCTGGGGGCCCGGCAAACGAACATTGGTCGGGTGACTTACAAAAAAATCAGGCAGACACTTCCGGATTATCTTACCGAGCTAGGGGCTGTGCATCCGGCTGGTGCTCCCATCCGCTTGGATGTGCCGCGGGAAACTCGATTTGCTTTGATTGTTGAGTTGCTGGATTTGTTTCAAGAAAAGCAATTTGATAACGTTAGCCTGCGTTTGCTCGATGAACAATCATCGAAGAAGATGCTTCGATATTCCAATTAGGGGATCAACTTAAAGAACCGAAACCATGCGTATTTCTGACCAAGACGAAGAAGAATTTGAAGTGTCCTTGTCGCCATTGATCGACTGTGTCTTTTTGTTGCTGATCTTCTTTCTGCTGACCACCATGCTGAAGAAGGATAACCGGGATATTTCGATTGATTTGCCGGTTTCAACTTCAGCTTTGGAGCTTGCGGCTGATGATAAAAACACGGTGATTGGATTGAACGCCGTAGGCGAAGTTCATATCGACGGTGTCCCCTCTGACTTGAACGACCTGAGGGTTGTGCTCAAGGATATTTATATGATGAACGGGCCGGATCATCAGATCCGACTCGATGCGGATACCGAGTGTCCTGCATTCCGTGTGGTCGAGGTTTTGGACATTTGCCAATTCATTGGCATGCGAAACCTGGCTGTTCGGACCTACGATGAATTTTATAACCAATAACACAATTAGAGATCATGATAGTGGATTCCATAGATAGGGCCTTGGAGAAGATTTATGCACGTCGCCGGCGCTTGGCGATGGCGATATGTTTGTTGTTGGTGATCTCCGTTTCGATTACCCTCAGCATTTATCCTGATTTGCTGAGCACCTTGTTAAAAGTTCCGAAGCAAGAACAGAGCAGCGATAGTGAACTGAGTAAGCCGAAGAAAAAGAAAATCACCAAAAAGAAACCTCGGCAGATGCCCAAGGAGTTGAAGGACAAGGTGGTGAAAAAGAAGAAGAGTCAGCTGAAAAAGCGCATGATTACCGAGATCAAGAAGATGCAGCGCCAGGTGGCCAATCTTGAACAAATCGAACGTCAGCGCATGGATGATTTACAGGACCTTCGCGACCCGAAAGAGGACATGATCGAAAGGATCAAAGAGGTCGCCGAAGTGCTCGAGGATAAGGCGCATACTTTTAATAACAAAGACTCCAGTCAAGAGGCGACGGATCTCGACCGGGAGGCCAGAGAGTTGGTGGACGACATTGAGAAGGAACTCGAAAAAGTTGCCAAAGAAGAGAACCCTACTGACCCGAGCGGCAAGCCCGCAAATGAGGAAGAGTTGAAGGACCTTTCAGATAAAGCCGAAGATCTGGCCAAACGGCTGGATGAGGCATCGAAGAAAGCCGAGTCGGGTGAACCGAAACAAGATGCCGAACAGGCGTCGATGGCTGCCGAGGATGTTGCCAAGAATTTGGAAAAATTGGCAGAGAATGATACCAGTGAAATGACCGAGGGGTTGGCTGATAGTGAGACGAATCCGATGCGTTCTGAAACGCGCCCTCTGGATGAGCTGAGTATCAAAGAACTGCACGACCTCAGCCAGGATCTCGCGGCTCATGCCAATGATTTACATACGGATATCAAGGCGGCCGAAGATGCCAAGGAAAAGAACATGCCTTTCAATGATTCACTGGCGAGCAAGAAGCTAACAGATTATCAGAAGAACAAGCTCGACGGTCAAACTCCGTCGACGCCGAAATCCAATAATACGGAAGCCAATCCCGAGGGGGAAACCATGGATGATTTTGCTAATTTCACCAAGGATGCGATGAAGGGGATTCAGCAAGCGGCACGAAGCATCAACCGCAATGAGCGGATGTCAGACCCTGCCATGCGAGCTGCAGCTATCGCCGCTGCCATGGGCGGCGGGGGAAAAGGTGGCTTTGGTTCCGGCACAGGCCAGGGTAAACGGGGTGAAGGCTTCGGAGGAAAAGCCCGTAGCGGTCCGGATGATCCTCTGCGTTTGCAGTCGGGAGGGACGTGGAATCAAACAAACATGAAGTGGCGGGATGCCGTAGCCAGTGCCAAGTATCATTTCTCCCACGAGCAGCTTCGGGATATATTGCCAGCCCGTCGTTTTTCAAAGGAAAGTTTGCGTAAGGGGTGGTTTTACATTGATACCTGGTATGTGATCGGGCCATGGAAAGCGCCATGGGCAGATGGTCGCGTTGATTACCGCGTGCAATTTCCTCCGGAACATGAAATTGATCTCGAGGCTGATTATGGTGAAGGTCAGGATGGAGAGCGGTTGGTCTGGAAGTTCAAACAATTCGATAGTGTTTTGATGGCGATGGATCCACAATGGAGGGACTCGGCTTATTTTCTCTACACGGAGTTGTATTTTGAGGAAGATACCGAGATGGTTCTCTCAGTTGCCGCGGACGATACGGCCAAGGTATGGGTGAATGACCAGGTGGTGATCGAAGAAGATACGATGTCGGACTGGGCTCTGAATGAAAGCTATAGCAAGGTGCGATTCCACCGTGGATTCAACAAGGTGCTGGTCCGGCAACAGAATGGCCCAGGTGAAACCGACCTTTCTGTGATTATTTGTGCTGAAGAAATTATTACCCGTTAAGAAGATGCACCGTTCCCAGTATATAGGATTACTCATTGGTCTTTGTTGTTTTTCCAGTTGTGGAAAAAAAGAATCGGCTGATGCTGAGCAGGATCAGGGGCCAAAGCCTGTGCTTAAAGCAGAGGATCAGGCGGATGATCGGAACCGGAGGCGTGAGCGGCTATCCCGTGACCGTGAACTGTATCTCGCCCGGCTTCAAAAGTCAGCCAGAGAGTATAGCAAGGAACAATCGAAACCTGTGGTCGAGGAAAAC
This sequence comes from Oceaniferula marina, assembly GCF_013391475.1. NCBI lineage: Bacteria > Pseudomonadati > Verrucomicrobiota > Verrucomicrobiia > Verrucomicrobiales > Verrucomicrobiaceae > Oceaniferula > Oceaniferula marina. Next base: position 100,605 of record NZ_JACBAZ010000005.1, read on the forward strand.
CTTCAAACGTTCAGGATTCGATATGATGGCTACGTCAATGAGATCTATACACCGGAACTGAAAAAGCTGGGGCTGAAACCCAACACAGCACCGTCAGTCATTTTGCCCCTTCGCAATGGGGCCAAGGTGATGGCGGTTAATTTTTACACCGGCAATGAGTACCAGATTCCATCCAACCGTTCGGCTGGTCTTGATGCTGTTACGCAGACCCATTGGAATAATGTTAGTCACCAAAACCAACGGGCCGAGCATGGTAAGGTTCTCGACGGGCAGGTGAAGGGGCTTCAACTGGCGGATGGTAGCCGGGCTGGGTCGGTGACCTTGACGTGGCAGGCACCCCGGCTCACCAACCGGCGTAACTCTCCCAAGCCGGATACTGATGGTTCCTTGTTGCTGATGAGCAGTAACCTTGAGGGGAAGGAGCTTTCGTTTTCTCTGCAAGGCTTGAACGCATCGGGGTTCAAACGTTACGATCTGGTGTTGTACATGGAGTATGTGCTTGATGAAAATCAACAGGACGGTTCACAACAACCCATCAGCCGGGTAGACGTTTGGGGTGACTCTGATAGAACTAAATTGTTAGCCTCTGATCTTGTGAGTGGAGTTAAGGTGTCTGGCAACCCTTATGAAGGTCAAATCCGATCATTCACCAGGCAGGATTCGAAAGATCGAACGTTCTTGTGTTCAAATACCGGTAAGCCCGGACACTATGTTTATTTTGCCGATCTGACGGCATCGGATTTGTATTTTCACTTGGGTCCCCCCGAATTTGGCAAGGTTTCAGATATTCGCTTAGGTGGCTTGCAAGTGATCGAGAGGTAGAACGTTTAATCTTTTTCTTTGTCGTAGGTGTCTAACGACTCTGCTGCAAAATGGTTCTCTGGCTTTTTGCCAGAGTTGTATAATCACACCCAAAAACACACGATGATGATCCCAATTCATGTGGCCCGTTGGGCCACGATTGCCAGTTGCGCTATAGCAACATCCACGCCATTGCTCGCGCTCGAAGAGGAAAAGAAGACCTCGAGCAAGCTACGACTCGAATCTGGTAACCAGGAGTTGGTCGAGTGGTTCGACTGGGCGAAAGCTCGTTCGATTGATCTGGTTCAGACGCACAAGTCGACACCCAACCGCCCCGTGCATGTTCCTTGTTATTGGGGTTCTTATGCCCATGATCCGGCATTTTTTGCGCGGGATATCTACCATCAAGCGGCAGGAGGTCATTTGTTGGGGTTGGATGAGGAGAATTTGACGATGTTCAAGCTCTTTGCCGGGTCCTTGGTGAAGGATGAGAGTAAGAATTATTTTCCAGCTTGGTCGTTTAAATTCTGGGGGGAGAAAAATTCTCGCTTTGATGAATTGCCAGCGGTGTTTGAGTTGGTTCACCGGGCATACGAACAGTATCGCTTGAGTGGCGACCGCCGCTGGATTGACGACCCCGTGTTGTTTGATTTTTATTCCTTTGCGATGACGGATTTTGTCGACCAGCATTATTGTGAAGATGATGACGGGGTTGCCGATATACCGGTCAACAAGGGGATCCATACTTCGTATTTCGAATTTGAGCAGGAGAAATTGAAGTCGGCTGCTGATGCGTTTGGATCGCAGTATCGGGCAACGTTGGCCTATGCCTCCATACTGGAAGCGCGTGGGGATTCGGATGGAGCCAAAGCGTTCCAGCAAAAAGCGAATGCCTTGTTGAAGGTGTTTCAGACGGATTGGTATTCACAAACAACACAGAGGTATGTGCGGGGGATTACCAGAACCCATTGGCAGCACAGTCATACTGGTGCCAGCATGGTGAACGAAGAATCCAGACCGACAGATTTTGGCCGTGAGAATAGTTTTTTTATTCCGCTGAAGTTTATCGGTCAGGATCTAGGGGTTCCGATGGAGGATTACATTGATTTTGTGCATGCTTCGACATACCAGAATGGGATCAATATTGAGGCCAGAACGTACTATCCCGAGTTCATGTACTTGCATGGGCGCGCTGCCATGGGTTGGCATTGGTTGGCTCATTCGTTAGGAACCAAGGATAAGTATCCGGAGGTGGCATACACCGGAGTAAACAATATCATTTCCGGTATGATGGGACTTGAAGGTGATGCCATTGAACGAAGAGTCTGCACCTTGCCCATGTTGGTCGCGGAAGTTCCGTGGGTGGAGGTTCAGCATTTCCCTGTCGGAAGCAAGCATGCGCCGGGTGGGCAGAACGAGTTGACGGTCCGGCACGAAGGAAATAAGCAAACAAGCGTAAAAAATGTAAGTGGGGCGGCCTTGACGTGGCGTGCCCGGTTTTATGGGCAACATAAAGAATTGCTTGTCGACGGAAAGAAGCAAAAGGCAACATCGTCGATGCGCAATGGGAAATCGCTTTCCTATGTGGATGTCACACTGGCACCCGGTAAACAACATGTGGTTGCCACCGTGGATGACGGGAGGTGGACCAGCCTGACGGATCTTGAATGGGGGAGTGTTTCGCCTGAGGGGAAAGTCAAGAGGGACTGTAATCCGGGCCATTACACCATGGTGATGGATGGGCAGGTTATTGACCGAGGCATCGGAACGACGGGCTCATCCACGATCGAGGTTCCTCTCTTGGATGACTATGCCTTGTTTGCTGCCGAGGTCGGCCATGACGCCCGCTTGAACCGTAAAGGCGAGGTTCGGCATGAGGTCGTTTGCTTTAAGGTGATGGGTTCTAAGGAGGGCGGTGGAGATTGGAACGAACTCTATCAGAGCGAAAAACTTGGTCAGGGTGAACGGGCACAGGTGCTTGTTGATGTGCGGGGGAAAAAACGCTTGAAGCTGATTACGGAAGGAGATGGGAATGCCTATGTCAACTGGGTGGATGCGCGAGTCTGTAAGGCTTCAGCTCCTTGTTTATTTTTTGGAGAAATGACATGGGAGGGGACGTTTGAGCCGGGTAAGACGACCAGCGTGACGGTTCCTTTTGCCAACCGGGGAACAGAGTCAGCCTTGCAGACGCAGATCCAGTGTGTGGTTCGCAGTCCCTTTGTCAAAGTGACAGCCAACAAAGGGGGCGGGGCCTTTTCCTTGCCTGCGGGTAAAGAGGCCAGTGTTCGTTTTGATCTTTTGGTTTCCGAGGAGGCCCCTGCGGACACCCGCCTGCCTATCAGTGTGCAGGCAAGTTTTGCGGATCAGTCGGGAGCTCACCGTATCGAGCGGAAGTTTTCCAAGACCTTGCCTCGTGCGGCATTTTCCATGAAGTTCGCCGGAGGTGCGAAGGTGAATCCGAATGATTCCAAGCGATTGCAGATGCCGCCGTATCAGGAAGTGGAGCTGCTGGTGGATGTGACAAACGATGCCTCCGTGGCCTCTGCTGAGGGAACGGTTCTGGCGGTGTCGCTTGCAAAACGAGGCGATGGCAAACATGAATTGATTGACTTGGTCAAAGGGCATGATGCTCTGGGGCGGATTGAGGCTGGGGCGAGCAAGCAGGCGAAGGTCGTGCTCAAAGTGCTTGAGGGATGGCGCTTGGAGGATTCCTTTGATCTGTTTTTTACCGTGTCCGATGGGAAATCGATGATTGCCCGCATGAAAAAACGTTGTTCATTGCAGCAGGCGAAAATCAGGGTCTCCTACCTTCGGACCCAGACGCAGGGTAAAAAGGTGCCGATGGTGGCCGCCGGTAAAATGAGTCGAGTGAGCTACCTAGTGCACAATGAAGGGGAGTTGGCATCGAGCCCGCTCAAGCTTGCTCTCTCGGTTCCTGAATCGAGTCAGCCGTATGTCAAACTCAAGCAGACAGAGCTCACGATTGATCCTGTAGAACCTGGTGCCAGTCGCGAGTTTTCCTTTGATTTCAGTGTGGCTGGAAATACGCCCGCCGAAACCGAGCTTGAGATCAAGCGTGTGATCACGGCGGCTGGAAAAACCATCGAGAGACTTGAGTGTTTTCAGGTCGGGGTGGTGTGCCTCTCTGATTTGGAGATCAAATCCTTGCGAAATGGTTTTAACCATATCGGTCGGGATAAGAGCTTGTTCAGTATTCCACTGAGCATAGGAGACCAGCAATGGCGCAAGGGCATTGCCGTGCACGCTCAGAGTGAACTGGTGTTTGCTTTGGATGAGAAATACAGAGCGATGTCCGGCTACATCGGCGTCGGCGAAACCGCCGGTGACGGAGGATCCGTGAAATTTGAGGTGCATGCCGACGGCAAAGCCATTTATACGTCGAAGTTAATCGAGGGGAATGAGGGCCCCGAACGGGTCGAGTTATCGCTTCAGGGGGTGAAGGAACTGAAGTTGATTGTCAATGATGGTGGAAAGAATGGAAGCAATTCCGATCATGCGGATTGGGCTGGCTTTATACTGAAATAATCCATCGTTTTGTCTTTCATCGAGAAGGAAGGTAGGCTGGATCGATGCGGATCAGGTGTGGGGGTATAATGATTGAGTGCCACCCACCTGATCCGGACCTTGTTAAATTTGGATAATGGGAGTAAAAATGACGCTTTTCTATAAAAAATGGTTGATTTGTTGTATGCCTTTGTCATCTTGTTTTTGTTCGGAAAGAGATGATGAGCCAGTGTCGCGATGAGCGCGACCCGGTCCTTTGTCCCCTGATGGTTTAAACCGCTTCCGCTTCCTTTACCGGTTTCCACTACCCCTTCCGCTACCGTTTTGTTATTTGTTGATTGAATGCTTAAGATGAATGTGCGCTCCATAATGTTATTGATGTCGATCCTGGTTGTGCCTGCTGCTGTGGCGGGAGTGGTGGCCGTGGATGCAGAGCGGGGTAAGTTGGGGGGAGGATTTGTGGTCGTTGATGATGATGAGGCTTTGGATGGTCGTTATGTCACATCGGGGAAGTTGACCGGGGACCGTCCGGTTTCTTCCGAGCAAGTGGCGACCTACAAGGTGGAACTCGCTCAGGGGCGATATGATTTGTTCATGCGGATACGCGTGGATTCAGAGAATCCCCAAGCTGTGGATAGTGTGTTTTTGCCTGCAAAGTTTGGTGAAATGTCTCTGGATGATAATAATGCATGGTTGAAAATCAATGAGTTGCAGGATGGGGCCAACTCCTATGTGAATGCTGTCGGGGAGGAAATTAAAAATGGTGTTTGGAGTTGGGTCCGATTCTCAGGGCAGGTGGATAAAGATGTTGCCGTCCCCCCGTATGTCAGCCCGGGTGGAGAGGTGACGTTCCAAATCGGACATCGGGAAGAGCTGCATATCGATGCCTTGGCCTGGGTTCCCAGTGGTCAAAAAATCAATTCGGAAGAGCTGGATTCAGCACTCGCTCTGAAATCCGATACGGATGCGCCGCTTGATGAAGAGGAGGATCAGGCCGAAATAGACGAGTCGGATTCGCCGGGGGATGTGGTGTCCGCCACCACCGGAGTCAGGCCTTCAGATGCGCAAGCCGAGCCAAGCCCGCCCCAGGGGCTCAGTGTGATTCTCGGCTTTGGGGACTGGGCGATGACCGTGGAAAAAGGTGAATGAGTAAACGCTTTTTCGGATTATTGACAGATGATCTAGTGTTAACTAAAAATGACGCATTTATACGTGAATTGGCGTTGACTCTTCAGCCTAAATTTAGATTGTTTACGTATCTTCACATGAGCTGTGAGGTTCTGCCGTTCTTCCTTCCGGTAAACTCCCCAAATAGAAGGGACACTCAAACATAACAATATCATGAAAAACATTACAACAAGCTTGGTCGCTCTCGCGGCTACGACGGCTATGAGTCAGGCTGCCATTGTAGCATTCTCAGCAGAGGACGGGCTGCTCGGATCGAACTGGATCACGGGAGTTTCCGACGCCGGAGAATTGAATCCTGGAGCCATTGGTGGTGCCTATGTGACTTCGTCTAATGCAACGGGTGACAGCCCAACTTCTGCAAATCAGGTGGCCACTTACACCGTAGCACTTGATGCTGCTACAACTTACGACCTTTATGTTCGGATACGTGTGGATGAAAATGGAGGTAATTCCGCTGGAGTGGATAGTATTTTCATTGGCGAAGGATTTGGAATCAAAGTGTTGGGTGATAACGCTCAATGGACTCGTGTGAATGGTTTGAATGAGAACAGTAATAGCTATGTGAACCCTGAGTCGGTCGAAATTACCAATGATACTTGGAACTGGGTGAAGTTTTCTGGACAGGTGACACAGGATGAGCCGGTGGGCACATTTACTACTGCGACAGGAGTCGAGACCTTCCAAGTGGGGCACAGGGAAGAGCTTTGGATTGACGCTTATGCCTTTGTCGATACTGGCGAGGTAGTGACTTCCGCCCAGCTTACAGCAGCTGTGGTACCGGAACCCTCTTCTTCTGCTCTCATCGGTCTGGCCGGTGTCGCATTGATTTTCCGCCGTCGCAAGTAGGCGCGGCAAATTCTTGAGTGATGCTGATTGATTCGCCCTCAATGGGAAATGATTGAGGGTGGATTTTGTCATAAACGCGTCAATTTTTTCTCGAAGTTTGCCCGATATCGGCAGAAATTGTAGGAATGGGGGTGTGTTTTACAAAAAATACACCCCCTGTTAATAAAAACAGGTTGACGTAGGCTGCTTTTTTTGAAGGATGGCACGTGTCTTCGCATTTTTTGCGAAGCATATCGTGTCATCTTTCGGTGTACCATGCAAAGAAGGTGGTTAACATTAACAGCAATACTCATGAAAAAAACAACATTGATACTGGCAGCGATAGCTGCAGGGGGTGGTCTGTCTCAGGCTGCGACTATTGCATTTGAAGCAGAGGATTTCGCTTCTGTATCAGGAAGTCCCACTTTCAACACAGTGGTGGATGCTAACGCCTCCGGAGGTTCAGCTATCACTGCGAGTGATAATTCATATGCGGCTACGGCCACCTATTCCTTGAATGTCACCACAGCGACAAACTATACGTTATATATCAGGGTGTTTGCACCCAGCAGTGGAGATGATAGTATGTTTGTTCCAACCCAGAGTGATTATGAGACCATGGGGAGCCCCACGGTTGAGATTAATAATTTATCGAATGGGAACAATTTGACATATCGCTGGGTCAATACGAATGCGGGAACCTTTGTTGGAGAGACGGGAGATACTTCAGGAGTTTTGGCTCCAATTTATGACCTCCCTGCCGGAGTTTCAGATTTTACCATCCGAGCCCGGGAAGATGGCTTGTTGATTGATGGATTTGTGTTTGATACTGATGGAGGTATCTCAGACCCCGCTGTTTTGGACGCTTCCCTAGCTGCCGTCCCCGAGCCGTCCTCACTGGCCCTGCTGGGTCTTGGTGGGTTGGCGCTTGTGTTCCGTCGTCGAAAGTAGGAGCGGAAAGCGGTTAAAAATCATAGATTCGTCCGGTGTTGCCATGTGGCAGGGCCGGGCGATTTTTTGTTTGGAAGCCTTCGTTTCGATGGCTGCTGATCATGTGCGGATCTTGATTAGGGCTTGCATGATTTGTTACTTGGGGTTATTGAGATGGCTCATTCCTGTTTGTTCAGGCGGCTTTCTCAGATGAGCCGGATGAAGAAACATGAACGATTCCCCAATAGACTTTTGTTTTTCCGGATGATGGATCCACCTGTGGATGTGAAAGCATGCGCACATGGATTGTTGTCGGGTGATCCAGGGTCTTGATTCATCCGATCCCATTATTCATGAAACTAGCCAGTCTTTTGACTCCCGACCAAGTGATTCTCGACTTGGAGGCGGAGGTGTGTGTTGAGGCGATCAACGGCATTCTGGACCATCTGATTGCCAAGGATCTGTTGGCGGCGGACATGAGGCAGGAGGTGTTCGATGCATTGTATGAGCGCGAGCAGCAGATTAGCACGGGGATTGGTTATGGGGTTGCGATTCCTCATGCTTTTTCTGAATCGATTGACCGGGTGATTGCCTGTTTTGCTCGTTCGAAAGAGGGGGTTGAGTTTGAGTCAATCGACCATGCACCTGTCAATTTCATCGTGTTGTTTATTGTGCCGCAGAAGGATTACAACATGCATTTGCAGACCTTGGCGGCGATTGCCAAGATGTTTAACAACTGTGAGGTGAGGCAGCGCTTGGGAGAGGCTCCATCCATTGAGGAGGTTCTGGATATTTTTGCGTCCCGGCCATCGCGGACCCACTGTGAGCAGTAAGGACTCTTACCGGACTCCTTTGAACAAGGCCGGCGGCTATGCCGAAAGAGGGTCGATTGTGGCGGTTTGTGTGGTGGTGGAAGAATAAAAAACCTCGTTTATCGAGGTAATCCTGTTTAAGAAACCCGCGACGAGGCCCGGTGGGCATAAGTTTTTTCGAAGAATTTTTGATATTGAGTAGATATGATCATTGAACAATTGGAACGCGCGCTCATCGGTGCCCTGGAATCCGTGGGAGTGGAATTGCCCGAGGGCTTTCAAGCGAAGGTCGAAGCTTCGGCCGATTTGCGATTCGGGGATTATCAAACGAATGCTGCGATGGTGCTGGCCAAACGGGTGAGAACCAATCCCCGGGAGTTGGCGACCAAAGTGGTCGAGGCGATGCAGATAGATGATTTGGCCGAGTGTTCGATTGCAGGTCCGGGTTTTATTAATTTTACGGTGACCATGAGTGCCTGGGGGAGCGCGGTTTCCTCTTTGGGCAAAGATGAACGCCTCGGGGTGCCTTTGGCGTCGCCGCTACAGACGGTGGTCTTGGATTTTTCGGCACCCAATGTGGCCAAACCGATGCACGTTGGCCATATTCGGTCGACGATTATTGGTGATAGTCTGGCCCGGATTGCTCGTTTTCTCGGGCATACGGTGATTACCGACAATCACATTGGAGACTGGGGGACTCAGTTTGGCATGATTATCCACGGCTGGAAAACCGTTCTGGATGAGCAGGCGCTCGAGGCCGATCCGGTGACTGAGCTATTGCGCGTGTACCGGACGGTGAATGCGCAGTGCGGTGAGGACGAGTCCATTCGTGAGATCTGCAAGCAGGAGTTGGTCAAGCTGCAGGGGGGGGATGCGGACAATTTGAAAATCTGGGAACGCTGCGTGGAGCTATCCAAACAAGGGTTGCAGGGGATTTATGACCGCCTGGATGTGCAGTTCGACTACTGGTATGGTGAGAGTTATTACAATGAGCGCCTGGCACCACTCGTGGATGACATGTTGGAGCAAGGGGTCGCTCGCGAGAGTGAAGGGGCGATTTGTGTGTTCTTCGACGGTGAGGCCAAGCTGAAGGACAAGCCAACGATTATCCGTAAGGCGGATGGTGGGTTCCTCTATGCCACAACGGACTTGGCGACGATTGATTTCCGGGTTGAGGAATGGCAGGCGGACCAGATCTGGTACGTTGTCGGAGCACCACAGCAGTTGCACTTCCAACAGATCTTCGAAGCCACCCGGATGCGCGGGCAGAACCCGAGCATGCACCATGTGGCATTTGGTTCGATTCTGGGTGAGGACCGTAAGCTGATGAAAACCCGCAGCGGTGACAATGTGCAGCTGATTGATGTCTTGGATGAGGCCGTTGAACGGGCCGCCAAAGCCATCGAAGAGAAAAACCCGGACTTGTCCGGCGAGGAGAAAGACAAGGTGGCGTCGATTGTCGGACTGGGTGCGGTAAAGTTTGCCGAACTTTCCCAGCATCGGATGACGGATTACGTATTCTGCTGGGATCGGATGCTGGCCCTGCAGGGGGATACCGCGCCTTATCTGCAATACAGTTGTGTCCGGGTGCGCTCGATTTTCAGTAAGCTGGACGAAGGGGTGAAACTTGATTTGGGCGAGCTCCGGATCGAAGCGGATGCCGAGGTGCATCTGGCACGGATGCTCGTTCGGTTTGGTGAGGTGGTGCCCTCCTTACTCGATGATTTTCGTCCGAACCTTCTGGCAAACTACCTGCTTGAGTTAGCCCGGGCATTTCATTCCTTTTTTGAGGCTTGTCCGGTGTTGAAATCGGAGGGAGCGACCCAGAACACGCGCTTGGTGCTTTGTGATTTGACCAGCCAGGTGCTGGTGAAAGGCTTGGGTCTTCTCGGAATTGAAGTGCCGGAACGAATGTAAGCTTGTTGTCTGGCCTTGCCGGGCAACGCGAGACTGTTTGATTAAGATGAAGCCATCGACACGAGCCTGGGTCGCAGCGGACAAAGCGCATTGCTGGCATCCGTTCACTCGCCAGGACCAGTGGTGCGATGGCGATCCTCTGGTCCTTGTTGAAGGTGACGGGGTTTGGTTGACCGATTCCGAAGGCCGTCGGTATATCGACGGCAATGCTTCGATTTGGACCAATATCCATGGTCACCGGCATCCGGTCATCAATGAGGCGATTGTCCGCCAGTTGGAGCAAGTTGCGCACACCAGTTATCTGGGGTTTGCCAACCCGCGTGCGAGCGAACTTGCCGGGCGATTGTGTGGATTGTTTCCCTCCGGCGAGCTTTCCCGCGTGTTTTTTTCGGACGACGGGTCCACGGCGGTTGAGTGTGCGATCAAGATGGAGATTCAGTTCCGGATGCAGACCGGAGCGCCTGAGCGCACCGAGTTTCTTGCCTTTGACCAATGTTATCACGGCGACACCATGGGGGCGGCTTCCTTAGGTGGGGTAAGCTCTTTCTTCGAGCGATTCCGTCAATTTGGCTTTCCCGTGCACCATCTACAAGGGATCGAGGGTTTGGAGGCACTGGATGAGGCGCAGATCGCCCGGACTGCGGCCGTCGTGATCGAGCCCCTCGTGCAAGGGGTCAACCAGATCCATGTTTGGCCGAATGGAATGCTCCGGCAGTTACGGGAATGGTGTGACCGGCACGGGGTGCATTTGATCTTGGACGAAGTGATGACCGGTTTTGGTCGGACCGGGAGTATGTTTGCTTGTCAGCAGGAAGAGGTGATACCGGATTTTCTTTGTTGTGCGAAGGGGATCACCGGAGGATACATGCCGCTGGCCGCTACTTTGACCCGCGAGGCTATTTACGAGGCTTTTCTCGGTGGTGCTGAGCGGGCGTTTTATTACGGCCACAGCTACACCGCCAATCCTCTTGGATGTGCCGCGGCCTTAGCCAGTCTGGATGTGTTTGAGCAGGAGCAGACCTTGGCGCAACTTCCTGAAAAGGTTCGGCTGCTAGGCGACTTGCTTACCGAGATGCAGCAGCGATGCTCAAATATTCATGCGGTCCGCCAGTGTGGCATGGTTGCCGGCGTGGAGCTGCGTCAGGCATCGGGAGAGCCGTTTCCATACACCCGGCGGGTGGGGGCGAACATTTGTGAGGCCGCGCGTGAGCATGGATTGTTGACCCGGCCGGTATTGGATACGGTTGTGTTGATGCCTCCCTTGTGTATTGATTCTGAGGAAATCAAACAAATGTGCCTTGCCTTGGAGGCTGGTATTTCGGACACGTTGAGCTGAATCATAGGAAAAACGAGTGATGACGGAGAAGAGCGAGGAGAATTCGGAGCTGCAGCCATTCAAGCGGATCGCAGTGGTTGGTGCTGGAGCGGTTGGTGGCTACTACGGGGCTCGTCTGGCCCAGGCTGGACAGGATGTGACTTTTTTACTGCGCAGTGATTACGAGCATGTCCGGCAACATGGGCTGAATGTCCAGAGTGTGGCCGGCGATTTTCATTTGCCGGACGTGCAGTGTGTTCGGGATACCCGTGAGCTTGGCCCGGTGGATTTGGTTTTGATGGCTTGGAAAACAACCTCCAACCATCTGTATGAAGAGGTCATCAGCCCTCTGCTTCACGATGAGACACTGGTGCTGACCTTGCAGAATGGTCTCGGAAACTGTGAGTTGCTAGCCGATCTGTTTGGTCCCCAGCGTGTGTTCGGTGGGCTTTGCTTTATTTGCTCCAACCGGGTGGCTCCCGGCGAAATCCGCCATACGGCGTCGGGGCAGGTGCGAGTGGGTAAGTATCAAGCGGATCAGCCGTCGGATGTGCCGTCGGCTGGGAGTGAGAAACTTGAGGCCGTGGTGTCCCAGCTTCGGCACGGAGGAATCGATTGCCGGGGTGTGGCGAACCTGGAGCACGCACAGTGGATGAAGCTGGTATGGAACATTCCATTCAATGGATTAGCCATCTCCGAGGGCGGCGTGGATACCCAGACCTTGCTCGAAACTTCCGGAATGGAAGGGCGTATTCGCAAGATCATGCATGAGGTTCAGGCGGTGGCTGCGGCGCTGGGCCATGAAATCGAAGATCACTTTATTGACCAGCAAGTGGAGGTGACCCGCACGATGAAAGCATATCGACCGTCGAGTATGATTGATTTTGTCGAAGGCCGCCAGGTAGAGGTGGATGCCATCTGGCGTGAACCCTTTCGTCGGGCTCAGGCGCTTGGGGTAGAGGTCCCGGAAATCGAGCGTTTACTGGGGCAGATCGAGATTCGTCTTGGGGGCGACTACTCATGATGCCAAAAATTAAGGTATTTTTTGCGGGACAATGACGCGTGTCTGTGGTTTTCCAGTGCGCAGCAATCCGCCTCTCACGGCTATTGAATATCTCACACCCTTATTCATTTCATGGACACGATTACAAAACGCGATCTGGTTACACAAATTAGCAACAAAACCAACATGGGCCAGGCTCAGGTCCTGGAGGTACTTGAAAGTTTTCTGAGCACAGTGACAACGGAGCTTGCCGATGGCAACACCGTGGTGATCCGCAATTTTGGCTCGTTCCAAGTGCGCGAAATGAAAGGAAAGATCGGTCGGAACCCGAAAAATCCGGGACTCGACATGAAGATCCCACCACGTGCCGTGGTTAAATTCAAACCCGGCAAGGAAATGAAGGAAAAGGTCGCACGGATCCTTCCTGTCATTCAACAAGCTTCCTAATTGGGGTCCTGAGTGATGAGCATTGAGGCCAAAACGCAGGAGTTGCTGGAAGAGCTTGGCTTTTTCCAGGACTGGACCGAACGCTATGAGTATGTGATCGGTCTGGGAAAACAACTTTCTGCGATGCCTCAGGACCAGCAGACGTCTGACAAGCTGATCAAGGGATGCCAGTCCCAGGTCTGGCTCGATGCCAGCTATACGGACGGACGAATGCAGTACAGGGCGGATTCCGACTCCCTGATTACCAAGGGTATGATTGCCCTTTTTATTCGAGTCCTGGACGGTGAGACTCCCGATGCCATTTTACAGGCTGACATGGGCTTCATCGATCAGACTGGCTTGAAAGAGCATCTGGCGCCGACCCGGGCGAACGCCCTGAATCTGATGGCCACCCAGATGAAACAGCGCGCACTTGAGCACGCGTCGGACTAGCGGATCGGACGAGCGGCTATACTACATGGAACCCATCTCAGATGCGGCATCCGTGTCGGAGGGGAGCCAAGCGGCTCTCAATCGGACCTGCCAGCCTAGATGCTGCCATATGTTATGGCTTCTTTTGGATCGAGGCCCTGTAGACCTCGATTCCCCTGACAAAGCTTTTGGCCAGGGCGTTTTGATAAGCCTCGGAGTGGATCTTGGCCGCTTCCTCTTCATGCGTGAGAAACCCGGCTTCGATCAGGATGGCGGGATGGCTTACCCCTTTGAGTAAACTGAATTTGGCGTGTTTGATACCTCGGTCCACGATTTGAAACTGGTTTCCATACATTGGGTCGTTGAGATACAGCAGGCTGCGAGAGTGGACGGCGGTTGCCAGCGTGACGCTGGATGCGGCGGCGGGGTGGGGTTCTCTGGCGCTGATGATATATGTTTCCAGCCCATGGGTGTTTTTCTGACCCGCGTTGAAATGGATTGAGAGCAGAATGGCGTTGGCTTCCGCTTGGGCAATTCTGACGCGCTCGCCCAGGGAGACGAATTGATCTTCCGTTCGGGTCATAACCACGCGGTAGCCTTGATTGACGAGGAGTTCGCGGGTTTTTTCTGCAAGCGAAAGTGTGAGCGAGGCTTCTTGTTTGGCCGATCCGCGATCTTTTCCTCCATGTCCGGGGTCGAGCACTACGGTATTGAAGATCTGGTCGCGGGCGACTTTGGCTGGACGCATGACCGGGTCGATCAGGCTTCGAAGGTCCAAGGCTGAGAGGTGAATGGTATCGGCTGATTCGATCACCGGTTCACTGAGATAAAAGGTCGCCCGGTTGATGCGGATTTTTTGTTCTCCGATGGTGATCTCGATCTGGGTTCTACGGTTCTCCAGAGTGAGTGTTTGGTTCTTTCGCTTGCTTTCCTGAAGTTGGTAGAAGGATTTGATTTGTTCGAGTGGGATGTATGCTTTCCCCCTGAGCTCGACAGATCTCCATTGGAACCCTATCTTTGCTTGCTGGGCATTTGCCGATGGCGTGAATGCGCAGAAAAGGAGCGTTATGAAGGTGAAGAGGTGGAGGGCGCGGGCAATCATGGCTGTCTAGCATTCTGAGGTTTCACCCTTGCTCATGCAACCAGGAATGCATTTGACTGGCTGATTTTTTGCCAATGCCGGGGACGGATTCGAGCTCCTTGATGCTGGCTTTACGGATACGTTTGACCGATCCAAAGCGCCGCAAGAGCGCCTCTTTCCGCTTCGGGGACATACCGGGGCACTGGTCCAGCAGGCTTTCCCTGACGCGGCGACGCAGCAGCAGTTCGTTGTAGTTGTTTGCGAAGCGGTGGGCTTCATCCCGGATGCGCTGCAGGAGTTTCAGGGCTCCGGTGTCGTGAGGCAGACACAGCGGCTCAGAGATGCCGGGGCGGTAAATTTCTTCGTGCTGTTTGGCAAGTCCGATCACCGGCAGGTCGTGCAGGCCGAGAGCTCGCAATTCTTTTACCGCCATACCCAGTTGGCCCTTACCCCCATCGACGATCACGAGGTCGGGCAGGTGAAGGGGAGATTTGCCTTCCCGGGCCAGTCGGCGGAGGGCCTCCAGTGGCGACTCCTGGGATGTTTCGCTGCTCGGGCTGTTGTTTTCAGAGAGGATACGGGAGTAGCGGCGACGGATCACCTCCGCCATGCTGGCAAAATCATCTTGCCCCTGTACGGTTTTGATTCGATAGCGGCGATACCCTTGGTTGTTCGGGCTGCCGTCGATGAAGCGGACCATCGAGGCTACGATGTGGTTGCTGGAGACGTTGGAAATATCAAAACATTCCATGATGTGCAGTTTGTCCGGCAGGCCGAGGGCTTGCTGGAGTTCTGCGAGGTCTTCCTTGGGGTTGATGGTGCTTGGTAATTGATGCCCTCGGGTGAAGCTACGGGTGGGGCTCAGTGTCTTTTCCAGATTGCTGATGATATCGCGCAGCTTTGCCGCTTTTTCAAACTGCAGGTTTTCTGCCGCCTTGGCCATGGCATCGCGCAGCGACTGGAGTCGACTGCCCCGTCCCTTTCCATCGAGCAGGGCTACGGCCTCTTCGACCCGCTTCCGGTACTCGGTTTCCGAGACCTTACCAATGCAGGGGGCCGCGCATTTCCGAATCACATCCGCGTGGCAATGGCGGTAATCTTTTTCTCCGGGGATGCGGGGGCGGCAGGTGCGCAGGCCAAACTCACGGTTGATCCATTCCAGTGTGGCTTTTAAGGCGCTTGAATGGACAAAGGGACCAAAGTAGCGGGCTCCATCGTCTTTTTTGAGCCGCGTGAGAACAAAGCGGGGAAGTGGAACATCCCATTGCAGTTTGACCATGTAAAACCGTTTGTCATCACGTAGGCTGACGTTATAGCGCGGGCGGTACTGTTTGATGAGTTTGCTTTCCAGGATCAGAGCCTCTTGTTCGTTTCGGACGATTTGTAAATCGAAGTCGGTGATGCTGTCGATGAGGGCCCGGGTTTTCAGATCAGCCCGCATTTTTCGGGAGGGCATAAAGTAACTGCTGACTCGTTTTTTGAGGTTTCTGGCCTTACCTACATAAATGATTGAGCCCAGTCGGTCTTTCATCAGATACACGCCTGGTTTGTGCGGGGTGTCTCGGAGTTTGGTTTGGATCGCATTGACGCTCATGTCGGGCTCATGGAGGCTGATGGTCTGAAGCATCAGCTTGATTGGACCGTAAAGCAAGTGAGATCCATGCCTACACCAGGAGATCTCATCGGGGCAACTTCCTCGGAGCATCAATGAGTCCAGTAAGTGGCAAGGGAAGGCTAGCTGAGCCTAAGACTTGTGTTTAACTTGGATGAGTCTTTTTGCGATACCCCTAAAAATTGACAGACCCGCCAGCTCGGTCCGAAGACATCACTGACGGGTCTGTTCCCCCCCAAATACCGCTCATTGCTGAGCGATGAGTTGATTATGCTGCAGCTCGTAAAATTCGCAAGAAAAAAAGGTATGTTTTTCTGCAGTTTTGATAAACAACCGTTTATAACGACATTAGAGAAATTGCTGCATCAGCTGTATTGTGAATTGCTTAAAGACCATGGCAGCGTCCATGAACTGGTTGGCCCAGTGGTGCCAGGTCAGGTTTCCTGGAGCAAGGCAGAGTAAGACGGACAAAACAATCACATTGGCCAAGTAGATGATGACGATGGAAAAAAAGGTGCCATTTTCTTCGAGATCAGGTTGGTCTCGAGGGATCATCCAGATCGTCCAGAGCAGGTGAAAGGCCCAGGTTGCCCCAATCAGGCAAAACAGCGCCTCCTCATGGTAGGGGATGCGGTAGAAGCTGCCCAGTAGGGTGGAAACCAATAAAACCACTACCGACCAAAACGGGATGAAATAAGGAGACAGGGCAATGATGACATTGCTCTTGTTGGTCATGATATACCCGCCATCCGCAGTAATGTGCATGCTCGAAACCTTGCCCCCGCAAAGATAGACAAAGATGGCGTGGGTCAGTTCATGGCCCAGAACGTAGAGATAAAGGAAAAAGCGTTCGATTAGGCCGGTGAAAAACCAACCGGACATCAGAAACATACCGATGGAAAAGTAGAGAAAATGCCGGGTCCGGATCAAATCCATCCAGAAGGACTGGGTCTGGCCCGCATACGAGTCCGTGACATTGAACAGGGCCATGGTCGTGATGGCGCAGACTGGAAGCAGGGCCAAGGCAATACACCAGCGCAACAGACGTTGTGGGAAGCCGAGATGGGCGATGCCATCGTCCATGGTATCCGCGATGGCGGCTTGGACCGAGGTGAGGCCCAACCGGCGGCCCATCCGCCTGTTGGCACGCTGTTTCGCACGATGATTGGCGTCATGGATCGCTTCGCGTAGACTCGGACGTCCCTGCCGACGGCTATTGCGCGCACGTGTGCGGCTTGGTCTGCGTGGGATGGAGCTTTTGCGCGATCTCATGAGTGATGCCCGGTGGGTCGTGGAGATTCTTAGCATTACTTAAATATAAAGTTTTTGCAATCTTCAAATTGGAAGGTGCTGGCAGGCAATCAAGAGGGTGGTTCGATTGGGAGGCGATCAGAGGATTATGGTTTTTACTGATCGGCATTTGCTAGATCTATCAGATTCTGATAGATTGGGTTTATGACGTCTTATCTGGATTTGTTGCGGGCCTGCGGTCGGGAGTCGTGGGTGATGGAGGAGTGGGGCGCGGGACCGGTGGTTTCGGAGTTGGAGTTGCAGGCATTATGGTTTGCCGGGCAGTTGGGGCGTGAGTTTGTCACCTTGTCCGGAGAGTCGGTTAAGGTGGTTCAGTTTGGTCATTGGAATCATGCGGCTGGCCCGGATTTTTTGCATGCGGTGGTGGAGATTGGCGGGGAGACTTGTTGTGGAACGATTGAGTTGGACCACCGGGCTTCGGACTGGGAAGCGCATGGTCATGCTCAGAATGAGTCCTTTAACCGGGTGGTCTTGCATGTGGTGTTTGAGGAGGGAGGTCCATGTGTGTTTACCCGGACTAGCGAACATCGTGAGATTCCTCGGGTGGTGGTGGCTGCTCATGTGCTTGAGGATGCTTTGGATCGGCCCAGGCTGAAGGTGGCTCGGGCTCACCCGGGGCGTTGCTGTTCGTCCATGGGGTCGATGACTGACGGGGATGTCGAGCGGCTGTTACTTGAAGCTGCCAAGCACCGGATGCGCCGGAAGGCCAGATGGCGGATGAAGACGGTTGAGGCTCAGTCGAAGGATGAATGGCTGTGGCAGGCTCTGGCCACAACCATGGGTTACCGGCCGAATCGATTGGCGATGACGCTGCTTGCCCAGCGCTTGCCGATCCGCTTGTTGCTGGATCGTCCTGAGCAGGCGGAGGCGCTTTTGTTTGGGGTGGCGGGTTTTTTATCGGCTGAGATTTACGATCAGGCGGAGGGGGACAGCCGGGAGTATTTACGTGGGCTTTGGGAGTCTTGGTGGCGTCTCAGGGCGGATTATGAATTGATTCCCGAGCGGCAGATTCCGTGGCGTTTGGCAGGGATCCGGCCGGTGAATCATCCGCAGCGGAGGTTGGCCTGTCTGGCGGGGGTGGTTCGGCAGTGGGCGGCATTCAGACGAGCATGTCAGCATGTGCAGGATGTGGAGTCATTTTTACTCGGGCTCGGGCATCCTTA
The DNA here is from genome assembly GCF_013391475.1 of Oceaniferula marina. Taxonomy (NCBI): domain Bacteria; kingdom Pseudomonadati; phylum Verrucomicrobiota; class Verrucomicrobiia; order Verrucomicrobiales; family Verrucomicrobiaceae; genus Oceaniferula; species Oceaniferula marina. Next base: position 118,946 of record NZ_JACBAZ010000005.1, read on the forward strand.
TTGGAACTGGCATTTCACCTTGACGAGTCAAACCAGTGCCAGGCGGATGGTTTTGGTGGGCAAACAGCGGGTGAGGGAGTTTGTGGTGAATCATCTCTTACCCTTGCGCCTTGCCGCTGACGATCAGACTGCATGGCGGCATTTTATGAAGATACCGGCACCCGTTCTGAGTGAGAAGGTGGATGTGGCCTCGTGCCGCCTCTGGGGCAATCATCCGCAGAAGACGGCGTATCTGAAAAAAGCCTGGCAGCATCAGGCGCTATTACAGATTTATCAGGATTTTTGTTTGCAGGATATCAGTGATTGCCAGCAGTGCCCGTTTCCCGAGCAGCTTGGACAATGGCGCGAAGGCGCGCCTTAGAATTCCCCCGTGACCAGCGAAAGATAGCGTAGCCCGATGCGGGTCAGAGAAGCCCGGTGACCTGTCCCTGTGAGTAATCCTTTGGTGTGATATTCGTGTTTTGACAGGCACTTTTTAACCGAAGTAACGCGTGGTGCAGGGACGCTGCGCTTACTGGGGCTGACGGCTAATGGTAGCCCTGACTGGCTGAAGGAGATCTCCCATGACGGGGTGCGTGTCCGGTGATCTCCCTTGGCCATCCACGGATAGCGCTGGACGATTTCCAGAGGCCCTTTTCGAGGAACGGTGATTTTGTAATACACGGGGATGGTGGCGAAAAAGGCCGGGATGGTGAGGTTGGGGTTTTTCTTTTGCTGGAGCAAGAGTTCAGCGATATCCATTCCGGACATGTTCAGACCATTGTGTAAGCCGTGGTGGTTTTTGCTGCCGAAGCTTTTGTTGTGCCAGGTGTTGAAACGGCTGGAGATCATCAGGTCGAGTTCCAGGTGCACGTGGGAGCGCTCACGGTTGATCCCTCGACCGGTGTATCCCATTTTGCCGAGTTTCTGCCCTTGTTTGACAACCTGGCCGGTTTTGACTTCGGTGGTGGATAGGTGGGCATACAGGCTATAGATCGGGCCGCTTTGCCAGTTGTGTTTGACGACGACATATTTGCCGTAGTTGCTATTGCCGGCGTAGGGGTTGACGTAGGCCACGGTGCCTGCGGCCAGGGCGTTGACCGCATCGAGTGGATTCTGAGACCGGTCACGTTTGATCGGTTTGATATCGATGCCCTCGTGGAACTTTGTGCCGATGACGCCGTCCTCAGTGCGTCTCAGGGTGCGGACAAACCCGTATTTGCCCGCCGTCCATGGGCGGGAGGTTTTTCCCTCAAAGACTCGAGGGACCCACATGTAAAACTTACTGCCGTCATCACCATAGAGGTGTTCGTTGACAGTGGGGAGTTTGAGCGAGGTCTCACTGGCCCCGGCAGCAGGACTGAGAATCGCAGTGAGAAGGGTGGCGGTAAGAATGCGAAGGGTGAGGGCTGAAGTCATTACTGTTTTTTCTTTTCTTCGTATTTCAGGCGTTTTTTCCAGACCTTGGGATCTTCACCGATTCGTGGGGCCAATTTATCGTAGAGTTTGATTTCATGTTGCTGGATGCCACTCCAGATGACAAGCATGCCGTCGGTGACCGGTTTGTCGATTCTCACCACGCCTACAGCCTGTCCATTGACCAAACCGAGCAGGAGTTTTCCCTGGTTGAGGTTGGTGGATGCATGAAGTCGCTGAGCTGCTTGTTTGTTGAGTTGGAAGACGACGCCGTAGGTTTTTTTGTCGTCAGCCGGAAAGGGACTGAATGCGATGATGTCATTGGTGCTGACCTCCGGGACTTTGCGGAAATAGCGTTCTCCCGCCAAGGTCTCAACCTTGCGGGTGAATTTCGGGGCCTCGGCAGCGGTTCCTTCGACGTGGAAGGTAATGGACGCCGGGGGGGTCTTTTTGCCGTTGGCACTGGCCGTTGGCACCAGCGCAATGGCCAATGGCAGGGACCATGCGAGAAATCGAAAGAGGCTCATGCCCCCACCATGCCTCCAATTTATGGTGTCTGAAAGCAAAAAAATCTAATGTCTTGCTTGTCGCCTGTACGTGAGCGAGCGAAGGATCTAGCCATCGGAGATGGAAATAAACTAAGCGATAGAACTTGCTGGATGGAGTCGTATGGATACGCAATTCCAATTGATTTGATTATGAAACGAAGATCCTTTTCCGTGTTGTGTGGGGCTGCTGCGATTAGTGGCGTGGCTCCGGCCTGGGCCAAGTCCGAACAAGCTAAACCGTTTTTGTCTGCCTTTGCTCCTCACCCGGGCCAGTTGCCGACGGCTCCGAAAGGCTACCTGGACCAACTGAAGTTTGCTTATGATCTTGGATTTCGGGCTTGGGAAGACAATGGACTGATTCGTAAACCGGCGAAGTTGCAGCAAGAGGTGGGAGATTTTTGTCGTGAAAAGGGAATGGCTCTTGGCGTGACGGTGATTTCAGGAGGCAATGGATTGCATTTTGCGACAGCGGACAAAGCGGGGCAGGAGAAAGTCCTGGCCGATATGAAAAAGGGGGTCGAGACCTCCAAGCGAACTGGGCAGACGTGTATGACGATGATCCCCGGAACCCGCCGCAAAGGTGAGGATCTGGCTTCGCAGATCAAAGGAGCCGTTGACCTGATGAAGCAATGCTGTGACATCGTCGAAGAACACGGTATCATCCTGGTGCAGGAGCCACTTTCCCACGGAGTGAAAGGTGGGGCTCCCTTGTTGCGGAGTTTTGTGGACGGTTATGATCTTTGCCGGGCTGTGGGGCGTAAATCCTGCAAGCTGTTAGCCGATTTTTATCATGAGGGGCAGATCGGAAATGAATTGCTTCCCAATGCCGAAAAAACATGGTCCGAGGTTGCTTATGTTCAATACGGGGATGTTCCCGGGCGCAAGGAACCGGGGTCCGGCAAGTTGGATTACAAAGCCGTTACCTCTTGGATTCGTAAGCAGGGATACACCGGTGTGATTGGTATGGAGCACGGAGTCAGCGCCAAAGGAAAAGAGGGTCTTGAAAAGTTGCTCAAGTCCTATCGCGGTATCGACGCCTAGCTTGTGGTTTACTAAAAGTGGCAGGGGAGCTTCGGCTTGCCGAAGCGTGACCTTGCTGCTGCAAAGGTTGCCTGCCAGGTTGGAAAGCTGTACTGACTTGCTTCGCTGTTGGCAGAAGTGGTCGGGAGACAGCGGATGTGTGGAATGTAGGACAGGATTCCATCCTGTCGGCATCCCAAGGATGGGCTCAAGTCAACTCTCCGTGAGTCAAGCTTGCCGGCAGGTTGGAAACCTGCCCTACTTTCGGGTGCTGCGATTGGATGGTTTTCAATCTGTTAGCCTCGTTCCTTTTCCAGATACAGGTTGTGGAATTCGATGGCCCGGATGCCGACGATGGCGGCTGTTCCCAGCAGTGTTTCTTCGGAAACGGTGCGGGGGACTTGGGCGGCGGGTCTGGTAAGACCCATGATGATCTGCCCGTAATTCTGGGCACCTCCCACATGTTGGAGGAGCTTGAGTGAGATATGGCCTGCGTCGAGTGTTGGGAATACCAGAACATCGGCGGGGTTGCCGGCGGGCTTGCCTTCGAGTTTTTGTTCTGCCGCTTCCGGGTCGAGTGCCACATCGGCTTGCAATTCACCTTCGATTTGCATGTCGAGGTAGTTCTTTTTGACTTTTTGCCGTGCGAGTTCGGTTGCGGCAACGACTCTTTGAGATGACTCGGTGTTGGCGCTGCCGTGGGTCGAGTGGCTGAGCATGGCGACCTTCGGTGTCCGGGCGAGAAAGTGGCGAGCCAAATCCCCGGTTTGGACGGCAATGGATGCGAGCTGCTTGACGTCGGGTGTGGGGATCACGCCGCAGTCGGCTAAAAATAGAATCCCGTCCTTGCCAAAGTGTTGAAGGTGGGGTGGGGCTACCAGGATCATCGCTCCGAAGACGGTGGGGACTTCCTTGATGGGCTTGATCATGGTCATTGCCGCACGGAAGACCGTGGCGGGCATGGACTGGTTGCCGGCAACCATACCGTCAGCGTGGCCATATTGGACCATCATGGCGGCAAAGTTGTGAGGGCGGCTGACAATTTCGCACGGGTTTGCGATTTCTTTTCCTTGGTAGCGGGAAACTTTCTCCAGTCGCTTACAGAACAGGGAGACTTCGGAAGAGGTCGAGGGCTCGATGACGTTGACGAAGAGCATCGAAATACCTTCGGCTTCCGCCATTTGATAGATGCGGTCACGATTGCCAAGCAGGATAGGCACTGCGATTTCCATTTCCACCATTTTGGCCGCAACCCGCAGGACGCGGATGTCTTCACCATCGGCAAAGACGATACGCTTGGGGTGTCGTTTGAGTTTGGTGTAAAGCTTGGCAGTGAGAGCGTTGGCTTCAGGGAATGAAAAGGAATCGGACATGATCACAGAGAGACTTGTTCTGGGGGGAGGGAGACTAGGTCGAATGCACTCTCGGGTGCAAGAGCGAAGTCGTGATACCTGTGTCACAGCCCTGGTCTTGGCTTCCGAGCTGTTTGACCTGCGCCAGAGCGTGGTGAGCCGTGGCTCACGACGGGGACGGCTATGGGTTGAGTTCGTTCAGAACCTTGGCCAAATCCTCCAGCTTTGGCCGTTTGTTGATATCGTGGACGTCGACGTAGCGGATCACTCCTTGTTTGTCGATCACGATCAGAGCCCGCTCGCTGGTTCCGTCGCTGCGCAATATCCCGTATTGGGAGGCAACCTTGCCATGTGGCCAGAAATCGGAGAGAAGGTCAAAGTCAAGTCCTCCCATCGAGACCTCCCATGCGTGGAGGGACGGGATATTATCGGATGTAATACCTAGCAGGACAGCATCATTTTTCTCAAAGAGATCGAGTGCGATGTTGTATCCAGGGTACTGGGACGAACAGACCGGGGTGAAGGCTGCCGGCACAAATGAGAGAACGACGTGCCTTTTTCCTCTGAATTGGGAAAGTGAAATTTGCCCTCCCGAAACGGATGGTAGTGAGAAGCCCGGTGCTCGTTGGCCCGGTTTCAATGTGGTGGCGCTATCGACCGGTTTGCTTTTTTGCGGGCGGTAGACCACCGAGTCCATGCCTTGGGGCAGGGGGGCTGGTGGGGAACAGGCACCACAAAGAGCGATCAAGCATGTGCTGATGGCAAGGGAGATGTTCCGGTGAGGGTGTTTGTGTTGATTCATGTCCGTAAACCTGGAGAGCTGTTTTCGCCGTTATGGTTGGATGTTTGGATAGATGCCCGCAGCGTTACCTTCGATTTTGCTTACACGATAGTATTCCTGCCAAGTGCCTCCTTGTTTTTTGAGCGCGATGAGCATGGGTGGCGTCACCTTGGAGAAGCGTGAGGAAATCTGGAGGTCCTTGTCCGGTAGGACTGTAAAGGGGACCTTGTAGCGCTTTTGATAGAGCTGGGCTTCCATCGGGGAGTTGTTTTTACCGATGGCATAAAAAGCGATCTGGCGCCCCTTTCCCCGGGATTGAACCATTGCGTAGAGCTCATTGACGTCGCCCGCACTGCGCTGACAATGTGGACAATACATGTCGAAGAAGCTCAATACGACAATGTCGGCTTTGGAGTTTCGATAATCACCACCGGGGGCAGGGCCTGAGGATGATTCAGATGTTGAGCTTCCCGTTGAGCAAGAATGGAGTATTCCGGCGAGAAGAATGAGAAGACAAGATTGAAACGCATATTTCATAGTCGCGAAGGTAACACGATTTGACAAAAAGTCCCATCAGAAAACCCGAGGAGCCAAGATCGAAAGAACCGCTCCCCGGGTTGTATCCGCCAGACTAGAATCTCCAGGTCAGACCCACATCGATGGTGTCCTCGGAGAGCGAGGATTCGACTTTTGCCGAGCCGTCAGGGGTCTTTGATTTCATCGTATTCTCAAAGGCGTGCACCCATGAGAGGTTGAGGACAAAGTCTTCATTGATTTGATAGCCAATGCCCATGCCGAGGTGATGTTCCACAATGGCGGGGAATCCGACAATACTCATGACGTCCTGTTGGAATTCTTGGTTGCGGAGTGGGTTTTCGCCGTAGTTGTACCCGATCCGCAGCACCATGGTATCCTGGATCACCTCATACTGGGCTCCTAGGCCGAAGGTCCACTGGTCCCTCCAGCCAAAATCACTGTAGCCGTCGGCACTGCCCCAGTTGATCCATTTGCAATCAAATGACAGGGTCAGGCGCTCTTCCATGCCGACCCATGCAACTCCGATGCCTGCCTGCTGCGGCAGTTCCAAATCGAAGTCGGTGGTGGCTCCGGTTGGTCCCATCATGCCGAATTCGGGCATGACGTCTTCGAAGGTGTTGGATTGGGCCGTGGTGTAAGTCAGGCCGGCGGTGACGGAGTTACTGATTCTCCAGGTGGCCCCCAGTTGGATGCCCATGGACCAGTCCGTGTCGTCGTTTTTGCCGGTTGGGAACACCCCGGATCCAATCTCGAGGCTGGCATAGTTCACGTGCAGCGAAGCACCGATCGAGACGTCCGGGTTGATCGAGTAGGCAACCGATGGGGCGACCTTCATGATTTGCAGCTCAGTGAAATTGAAAGGAATCACCGAGCCGATGGGTTCGCTTTCGTAATCCACACCCAGTCCGGAAATACCGTAAATGGCCATGCCGGCCCGCCAGTGGCTTCCTTCGTGGCCGATGGGCAGGGAAACACCCATCGCCGGGATGAAGTAGAGGTCGCTGTCGCTGTCTCCTTTGAACGTGTTTGGCCCCATGCTGATTTTGGCGCTGGTCGATGGCATGAAGGTGGTTAGTGAGAAGTCTGCCTGTGGTTTGCTGCAGGACTCACTGATACACATGGCCGCTGGGTTGGAGAATACGGCACTAACCGCATCCTGGGGTGCGGCGATACCAGTCCCTCCCAATGAGCGGGAAATGGGGCCGATTCCGATAAGGTTCACGCCGTTGGTGGCGCTGGCCTGGCTGATGATGGCGAGGCTTGCTGCTGTGATGGCAATGCCGGTGCTTTTGTATTTCATGGTATTCAGTATTCGCTTGTTTCTCTTGGTCTGGAGGTCTTTGATCGGGCTTGGTGGTTAGGTAAAGATGATCTGGGATCCGGCAGAAAGTTCATAGAACTCACCGACGGTAAGGACCCGGTCCATCTGTGGGCAGAAGTCGTCATCTGTCAGGTGGAACATGTCCACCGTGGCCTTGCAGGCATAGATGTTGCACCCGGCATCTGAGATCATTTCGATGAATTCTCCGACCGGCGGGATGTCGATTTTTTCCATCTCCTTGTTCATCATGTGGGTGGCAAAGGCCGACATGCCGGGCATGGAACCCATCCACGTGGGGAGAGGGAAACCCTTGGCATCGGGGACGCGCATGGCCGGATTGCCGACCGTTGCGATTTTAATGCTATTCATATACTTTGTCAGGACTCCGTAGAGACCGAAGAAGGTAAAGAAAAGGTTGGCTTCAATGCCTTCCATTCTCGCGCCATTGGCCATGATCAGGCCGGGATAGATCCCTTCAAGGGAACCGCGGGAAACAATGATGGATACTTTTTTGATAGGTTCTTCACTCATAATGTAATCCTTTCTAGACGCAGCTGGTAGGTTTTGGCAGGCCCGAGACTTTGGCTGCTTTTTTGATCGGTCCACCGGGGAACAGGGCGTAGAGTTCCTTGGTCGGAATGCCACCGACTTTGTTGATGCGGCGCATACCAGGAACGGTCCCTTTTTCTGCGTAATCGGCCAGAATGTAGTCGATGACCTTCCAGTGGCCATCGCTCAGGCTGATACCTTCTTCTTCTGCTAGTGCGGCCGCCAGTTCCTTGTTCCATTGACTGTGGTCGGTCATGAATCCGTCATCGTCGACGCTGATGCTTACTCCGTTTATCGTCTTATCAGGCATGGTATTGTTTTGTATGGTTTGGTTCGTTGTGGATTGGATGTCAGGCATCCAGAGACTCAGGGATCTTGACGCCCTCCGGAATGTTTTTACCGGTCAGGGTCATTCGATGACCGACCATGGGGATCGGGTGGCCGGGAAGAAGCATGTTCCAGTAAACCCAGCGGAAGGCCATTTTGCCCATGTGGTTGAGCCGGGTTTCTGTGAGTAGGGACATGGGGCCGATACCGGGAAGCGGGAACTTGCCAGGCACGGGTTCCAAGTCGTAGTTAAAGTCCAGAAGGAAGCCTTTGCCGTTACCCGATTCGATGAAACAATTGGCATGCCCATCGAATTTTTCAGGTAGTGGCTCTCCCTTGGTGAAGGCCATGATGTTTTCAATCAGAACTTCCGCTTCAAAATGGGCAACGGAACCAGCCTTGGATGTCGGAGCGTCGGTGGCATCACCGATAACAAAAATATTTTCATGGGCCTTTGACTGCAGGGTGTGTTTATCGGTCGGGATGAAGTTTAATTCATCTCCGAGCCCCGATCGTTCCACCATGGAATCTCCCATGTTTGTGGGCACCGTGACCAGTAGGTCGTAAGCCACCTCCCGTTCGTCCCATGAGACGATTTTGTGTTCTTCATTGTCGACACTCCCGATGTTGAAGTCGTTGACCACTTCGATTTGTTTTTCCTCCAGCAAGCCGCTGAGGATTTTCGAAGCAACCGGTTTGGTGAAGGCTCCGGAAAGAGGGGTGACGTAGATTAGCTCGGTCTGTTCCCTCAAGCCTCGTTTCCTGAGCCAGCTGTCGGCCAGGAAGACAAACTCCAAGGGGGCGACAGGGCACTTGATAGGCATTTCACAAATATGCATCACCAGTCTTCCTCCTTGCCACCCGTCCAAGGTTTTGGCCAGTGCCTTGGCCCCTTCGAAGGTGTAAAACTCGTGGACGTTTTTACCCCAGTCCGCTCCGGTCATCCCCTCGGTTTCTTCGGGAACCGGAGCCGTGCCGGTTGCCACGATCAGGACGTCATAGGGAAGACATTCTCCATTTTTCAAGAAGACCTGGTTTTGTTCTGCTTCAATGCGATCGACATCTGCCTCAAGATAGTCAACACCCGCTCCCACAAACCGGCGTTTGGGTTTGACCACGTCCGACTCCGAATAAATGCCGAAGGGCATGAATAAAAAACCGGGTTGGTAGTAATGATCTCCTTCTTTGTCGACAATGGTGATCTTCCATTGTTCGAGATTCATTTTTTTTCGGAGCTGGTTCGCCATGATGGTTCCAGCTGTTCCTGCACCGAGGATAAGGATGTTTTTCATTGGTCGTTTTCAGTTGTTGGATTGCAGTCTTCCAGAAATTCGCAGCGGAGGTATTCGATCATTCTGGCGATTTTCGGATCCGCCAGCGAGTAGAGCATCTGTTTCTTGTTTCGCCGTTGCTTGACCACCCCCGCAAGTCTCAAGACCCGGAGCTGTTGTGAGATGTTGGTCATTTTACCGGCCGTCACAACTTCCGCGATCTCTTGCACACAGGCTTCCCCATACATCAGCATGCAGACGGTTCGAAATCTCACCTTGTTCGAAAACAAATGGAACAGCCCCACCACTTTTTCACAAACTAACTGGTTATCTTCAAATTGCCTCTTGATGGCATCTAATTGATCTTGCGTCATGGTTTCCTATCTATAGATCATCATATAAGCAATTGTTGAAATGTCTGTGCATATTCGAGCAGAATATGCGCATTATTTTTCATTGATCTTGCTCAAAAGTGTGAACTTTCCCGATCATCTTCCATGATTTCACTTTTCTTTTTTCCTTGTCGGGAATAGGGAACCCCGCATGGAGCTTAGTGAATTGGAAGCTGGGGGGCAGCTGGGGCCGATGGATCAGACCTCGGGGGCTGTTATGTATGCTGATATTTTGGCGGATGCGATTCATCGCGTGTACCGTGCGGGGATGACCACTACGTCTGGCGGCAATTTTTCTCTTTGCGAGGAGGATGGGGGTATCTGGATTACCCCGGCGGGTGTGGACAAGGGGTCTTTGGTTCCTGATGACATGGTGAAGGTTGCCGCTGACGGTTCGCTTGAAGGTAAACACCGACCGAGCTCTGAATTTCCCATCCACCGGCAGGTTTACGAAAAGCGCGAGGACCTGGGGGCTGTGATTCATGCCCATCCTCCGGCCTTGGTCGCTTACGCTCTTGCGCGCCAGGAGCCTGATTTGGCCATGATGCCTACGGTGTCTGAGTTATGTGGACGCACATGTTTTGCTGATTACCGCTTGCCGGGGAGTGAGATGTTGGGCCAGGTGGTGGCTGATGGTTTTGCGACGGGGGCGAATGTCGTGGTGATGGGAAACCATGGGGTGGCCGTGGGGGGGAAGGATATGCAGCAAGCATACAACCGCTTGCTGGCTGCGGAGTTTTGTGCTCAGGCCTTGCTGGATGCTCGCACACTTGGTGGAGCCAAGCCGGGCCGCGGAGATGTCTTGCCATGGTATACTCCGATACAAGTCGTCCCGGTAGAAAGCGGAACGTTTGTCCCGTTTGAGGGGCTAAGTGAATCGGCAGCAGCACGATCTGTCAGGATGGCGATGGATCGAGCGAGCAGGCAAGGTCTGTTGCCGAGGTCCTTTGGTTCGGTTTCGGCACGGCATGGTTCCGATAGCTTTGTGATCAATGCGGCGGGTGTCCCGAGAGACTGTGTCGGCGGAGCTGATACGGCCCTGATTCAGGCTGGGCAAATAGGGAAGCGAGTGCACCCTGACGAATCATGGAAGTTGCATCGTGCCATTTATGATAGCCACCCGGATATCGACTCTCTGATTGTGACTCAGGCTCCCGCAGTGATGGCACATGCACTTGCCCATGAGCGCTTGGACGTGACGACCAACCCGGAAAGTTGGGTGTTTGTCCGCGAGGTGGTTGCCTTGGCCGGGGATGCCGGAGTGGATGCCATTGTTTCGGCTTTGGGGCCGGAGACTCCGGTTGTGTTGCTGAATAACGGAGCCATGATTGTCAGTGGAGGGTCAATGATGCAGACCTTTGACCGCTTGGAAGTCTGCGAGTTTACCGCACAGTCGGTTTTACTGGCGCGCTCACTCGGTGGAGCCGTTGATATGGAGACTCAAAAAATCGAAGCGCTGCGGGAGGCCTTTTGCTCCTGAGATGCAAACAAGCGGAAGTCTGAAGACTTCCGCTTGTTGCTTAGGACCGAAATGGATGCTTCGGAGATCCCTCGACGGGATCTTATTGCTGTCTATGTTAGATGAACAAGCTGGTTCCGCTGCGTGAGGATGCTGCGAGAAACTCTGCGACGCCTCCCATCTCCACGCCGTCGATCAGTTCGTCCTGGTGGATTCCCATGGCTTCCATGGACATGGCGCAGGCAACCAGACGGGCTCCTCCCTTCACGGCATCTTCGAGCAGGCCGTCGAGGTTGGGCAAGTTTTTGGCCGCCATCCGGGATTTCATCATCCGCATGCCCATGCCCCCCATGTTCATGTTTGACAGCGGGAGCTTGGGGGTTCCCTGGGGCAGCATCATACCGAACATTTTGTCCATCATGGTTTTGCCATCCACGGCTGTTGTGCCGGGTTTGCGCAGGGCGTTGAGTCCCCAGAAGGTGAAGAACAGGGTGGCTTTTCCTCCCATCGCCAGTGTGCCGTTGGCGATGACCAGACCAGCCATGACTTTATCCATTTCCTGAGAGAAAACCACCATGGTGGTGTCGTTATTGGCGGCTCCGCCGGTGACGGGAGCAGGAAGATTTCCCTGTTCTGGAATCCGTAGACGACCCGTGACGATGCCCTTGTTGGTTTCGGCACCGAGAAATTCGTATTGATTGGCCGAGCAAAATGCCGGCAAATCGTTGGCAAAGCCTCCGTCGCTGGCCTTCACTTCCAGAATTTCACCGGCTTGGAGCTCGCTGGCGGCTTCCTTCACTTTCATGATGGGACCGGGGCAGGCGATGCCGGTGCAATCGAGTTGTTTGGCGGGGCTTGACGTCACAGGCTTGGCCTGCGGTGCTGTTGTCCCAGGGGTGTCGTTACTGGATTTGGCGAGATCTGGGTTGAGGGCCAGGCCCCCGGTTACGCTTCGGGCCTCGAAGCCATTCATCGTTAGAATCCGGCTGGCGAAGTAACTCATTTTCCCTAGGGCGCATACGGCGGTGACCGGGCGGGACTGGTCGAGCTCGTCCAGTCGGTTACGCAATTGCGAGACTGGGATGGCCTTTGCCCCGAAACTGGGGTCGAGGGGTCTTATTTTTGACATTTCGGCTGGTCGGACATCGATCAGCTGAAGCTTGTCATCCGAGAGATCCAGAGCCGGGGTGACCAGACCGTCACGGATGTTGCAAGCGGCAAAGGCGGCGATGTTGACCGGATCTTTGGCACTGCCAAAGGGCGGTGAGTAGGAAAGTTCGACGTTGCAAAGGTCGTCAATCGTTAGTTTGCCCGTGATGGCTGTAGCGATGACATCCATGCGTTTATCGATACCATCGGCACCGACCGCGGAGGCTCCGAGAATCAAGCCGTCCGAGGTTCTCCACAGCAGCTTGAGGGTGACGTTGAGCGCACCTGGGTAATATCCTGCATGACTGTGAGCGTTGATGGTTACGGTGTCGAAATCGACTCCAGCAGCGAGCAGGCGCTTCTCGTTATATCCGGTGGTGGCGACCACCTGGTCAAACACCCGGACAATTGAAGTTCCGATGCTGCCGGGGTAGGCCAGGGCATTGTTGCCCATGAAAATATGGTCGGCTGCGGTGCGCCCCTGACGGTTGGCAGGGCCTCCCAGAGGAATCGCGGTCCGGGTTCCGAGAATGGGGTCGAGTGTTTCGCATACGTCGCCAGCAGCATAAATCGATGGATCACTTGTTTGCTGATATTCATTGACCACGATGTGCCCCCGGGGCCCGAGTTCCAGTCCGGCATCTTTTGCGAGATCGCTTTCCGGTTTGACTCCGATCGACAAGACGACCAGTCCGGCGCTGACCGTTTTGCCGGAGTTTAATTGAGCGCTCACGAGATCATTTTCGTGGGAGAACGAGGCAACGCCGTCGCCGAGGATCAGTTCGATGCCGTGTTTTGTCATTTCTCCTTCGACGGGTGCCACGATTTCGGGATCGACCTGGGGTAAGATTTGCTCCTGAAGTTCGACGACCTGAACTTTTTTATCGATGTGGCGGAGTTGCTCAGCCATTTCCAAACCAATAAACCCGGCTCCAATGACTAGCACGGAATCTGTGGTTTCAGCTGCGGCTTTGATTTTATCCATGTCCTGCAAATTACGTAGGCTCAGGATTCTTTCGTGTTCGATGCCTTCGAGTGGAGGCACGATCGGGCTGGCTCCCGGAGCTAGGATCAGACTGTCGTAGGAGAGCGTTTCCTCGGCACCGGTATCGAGTCGGCGCACGGTCACTTCCTTTTTCTCCCGGCTGACGGCAATGGCTTCGGTTCGAATCTGGACATCGAGGTTCAGCAGGGCTTTAAGCGACTCCGGTGTTTGTAACGCGAGCCGATCACGGTCTGCAATTTCCCCTCCTATGTGATAAGGGAGTCCGCAGTTGGCGAAAGAAACGTCGGGCCCTCGCTCGATTAAGGTGATGTGAGCCGTTTCGCTGTGACGGCGTGCGCGTGCGGCTGCCGAGGCTCCGCCGGCCACTCCGCCAATGATGAGGATGTGTTGAGTATGGTCTGTGTTCATGGTAGTTGATTGCTTTGTTGGTTGATTGCTTTGTTGGTTATAGATGATTTGGTTTAAGAGGGCGTCTAAGGGTTCAGGGTGCAATGGAATGCGTCACAAAAACGTTTGATCCGTTCACTCTTCAGGTGGTAGCGCACTTCATTTCCCATCTGGCTGCCTTCCACGAGGCCCGCTTTGCGTAGCTCAGCAAGATGGCGGGAACAAGAGGGCTGGGAAAGCGGAAGCGTATCGACGAGCTCGGAGCACCGACAGTCCGGGTGATCCAGTAAGTATTTCAACAAGGTAATCCGGGCCGGGTGGGATAATGCACTGGCAAAGGTCGCCATCTCGATGATCTCAGGATCAAATTGTTCGGTTTTTGCGAAAGCCATATTCTATATATGGAATATCGAATACTGTTTGACGAATTCTTTTTTGAAGAAATGGTAAACGCTCGTTTGTGTTGAGTGGATCTCTATTGCCATATCCTGCCAAATCCCCTACGTTCTGTGTATGGCATCTTACACAATCAAGGTATTCCTGTATGAGGTTGAGCCCGAGATCTGGCGTCGTTTCACGATACCTGCCGAGGCGAGCTTTGCGGAGTTGCACCGGGTCATTCAGAAAGCCATGGGATGGAATGATGAGCAATCGCATCAGTTTCGTCATGGCAAGGGCAGGCACTTGGGAAATGTGATTGCCGACACCAAGGAGCAGGTGGCGCCAGGGGATGACTTTAAGGATGAAAAGGACGTGAGGATCTGTGATGTGGTTGGGCGTCGTCGCTTGCCATTACGGATGATGTATCGCTATGATTTTTACGATGATTGGACTCATGAGCTGGTGATTGAACAGAAGGGTGAGGAAGAAGATGCGCCCAAGCTTCTCGGAGGTGAGCGTGCCTGTCCGCCGGAAGATTGTGGTGGAGCCTTCGGTTATCGTGAGTGCGTAGCTGGTTTTGACGAGTGGATGGATGACGATTACGACCCGGAGGCCTTTGATCCGGATGCGGTGGAGTTAAAATGATGGATTTGCCGGAATTAATTGACCACTGCTTAGCGTTGAAAGGAGTCGAGGAAACGACACCTTTTGGCCCTGATGTTTTGGTCTACAAGGTGATGGGGAAAATGTTTGCCCTGACTTCTCCGGATGGGTTTCCCTCACGGGTCAATTTAAAATGTGATCCGGAGCGGGCAGTGGAGTTGCGGGATGAATACGCATCGATCCTCCCCGGCTACCACATGAACAAACGGCATTGGAATACCGTTGTATTGGATGGAGGCGTGCCCGACCCTTTGATGCGGGAGCTGATTGAGCATTCGTATCAGCTGGTGGTGAAGGGCCTGACTAAAAAACGACGTGATGAGCTGGAAGAGCTGTAGCGTTTTGTGTCGGGTTTGGTTCAAACACCCAGACACGGTCAATGGATTATGACGGGTCCGCTGTGAAGGTCCGGTGACCGAGCAAGATCAACCTATAGCCTTTGAGCAAGGCGAGGATCCAAGGGATGAGCACAATGATGGACATGCTGAAAAAACCCATCAGGTAGTAGCCGGATGTTTCCGCTTCACTGTGAGTTTCCTGGGCGAAAGATTGCATCATTTCCTGATGCACTGAGGCAATCAAGAAGAAGCTGACGATCAGTTGAACCCAGGTACTGGCGAGGGTGAGACGGATATGGCAGGGGATGCTGCCTTTTCGGACCCACGGGATCAGCCAAATCACCAGCAGGCCGAGGTGTATCCAGGCAACATAATCCCACTTGGGGACGGTGCGGAAGGCGAGCGCGATCGAGATCAGTCCTCCAAAGAGATAGGTTCGACCAAAGGGTGCAGCTTTTTCGAGCTGGCTGTGGGGGATGGATGATTCGTCAGGCATGATGGCATGGGCTCCAAGGCCGATGGAGCGACACTATCACAAGAATCGAAGTGGGCAAATCATGAACTTGGCCTGGGATGCGTCAATGATGGGGTTGGCGCCAGAGCAGCGGTTTAGTGATGCTGGTGTTCGGCGCAGGAGTGGCATTTGACCCAGACCGAGCTGCCGTCGGTGTAGTGTTCTTTTTTCCAGATGGGGACGGTGGATTTAATCGAGTCGATGATGGCACGGCAGGCGTCGAAGGCTGCATCACGGTGGGCGGAGCTGACGGCGATGGCGATGGCGATGTCACCGATGGCGAGGTGGCCAGTCCGGTGAATGCATTGAGCCTCGAGGATGTCATGCTCTGCGAGAATGTCTTGGAGAATGCGATTGCCTTCTTTTTCGGCGAGTTCGGGGAAGGATTCGTATTCAAGTGAACGAACCTCACGGCCCTGGTGGTGGTCGCGGACCCAGCCTTCAAAGGTGGCGAGCCCACCGGCATCTGGTCGGCGGACAGCATCCACGAGCTCGTGAGGAACGATTGCTTTATCGGTTAATTTGAACATGTCGGGAGAGGGATCAAGATGGTGAATGAGCTTACCCTCCGGCTACGGGGGGGATGAACACGATTTCTTCACCCTCGCTGAGGGTGTGGTTCCAGTCGGAAAAATCGCCATTGACGGCGACCATCATACCTTTGCGTTTGAGGGGGATTTTGTATTGGGCCCGTAGTTCTTCAAAGAGTCCAGCCGGGGTTTCCGACTCGGTTTTGATGGTTTCACTGCTTGTTCCGGTGAGCTCACGGAGTTGGGCAAAGTAACTGACGGTGATGTGTTTCACGATGTTGGTTTGTTGGAGTCGGGTCCGGATTTCCCGGGCGTCGGCTTCGGTATTGGTATTGGCTAGAATCCAGAGGCCCGGGGAAGGGACGGCGGTGGCTGTGAGTTGTTTAAGCACTGAGCGGGGGCAGCGCTTACCTGTCCGCACAGCATCGCTGACTGCTTCGGCTGAAGTTGGACCCCAGATGGCGCAGAGCGGTTCCGGCAGGTCATCTGTGGCACTAAGGAAGTAGGTAGCATCTTTGTTTTCCTGATGGGCGTCGACCAACGCTTGGAGGTGGGATGTTTCGAGCATGGGGAGGTCGCATGCGAGCACCAGCCAGGGGGTGTTGGGGGCAGATTGTTGGGCCGAGGCGATGGCTCCAAGTGGGCCGATGGGACCGAAGGCATCGACGATGGTGCTGGCTTCCGTTTCCTGGTCGTCGCGGACGGAGGTAAACACCTTGTCGCATACGGATGCTAATAGTTTGAGTCCTCGTTCTTTTTGGCTGAGGCCATCACGGAAAACGAGTGTGGATTTATCCGTGCCCATCCGGGAGGATTTGCCACCGACTAAAAGGAGACCGTTCATGGGGAGGTTGAATATTGGAATTAAGTGGCTGAGTAGTCGGACTTGCCACCGGTTTTTTTGAGCAGCTTGGTTTCAAGGATGCGCATGGATTTGCAGACCGCTTTGCACATGTCGTAGAGGGTGAGGGCTGCTCCGGATGCTCCTGCGAGAGCTTCCATCTCAATACCGGTGCGCGAGGTTGTGATGCAGGTGCAGGTGATGGAGATGATGTTGTTTGCCTCAGGAGTGATGACGATTGTGCAGTCTTCGAGCGGAATAGGGTGGCAGAAGGGAATGAGTTCGGAGGTTTTTTTTGCCGCCATGGTGCCCGCAATGATGGCGGTGTGAAAGACCGGGCCTTTTTTGCTTTGAATGTCGCCGTCGGCCAGCAGGGCCATGACATCGGGGCCAACCTCGATCAGGCTCTGGGCCGTCGCTACGCGGCGGGTGCGTTCTTTACGGGAGACATCGACCATTCCCGGCTGGTTATTTTCGTTAACGTGAGTAAGAGACATGAGTGAAGAGTGTTCTACCCCCAAGGGTAGAAGCGGGTGAGATGGTTTTCGAGATTGGTGCGTGTCAGTTTACCGGGGACTTCGGCGATGCCATGGGTTCCGGCCATGCTGAGGAAATTGCCCGAGTTGGATGGGGGAACAAGCTCGAGGGTTCCATTGAGGAGTCGGCAAGGGATGAGTCCGGTGAATTGGGGCGGGCAGTTGAATGTGCCATGGGTAGGCAGGGAGTCAACATGGCTGGATGAACCTCCTAGGATCTGGCGGAGCGCGGGAAAGAGGTAACGGGCGGCACATGCCATAACGGATACCGGGTTGCCAGGTAGGGCAAAGACCGGTGGATGGTGGGGAGCCGCCCAGAAGGCCATGGGTTTTCCCGGACGCTGGGCAATGCCGTGGAATTTCGGTTTGCCGAGTAGTTGTTGCAACACAGGGGCGACAAAATCGTATTTGCCTCGGGAGACTCCGCCAGTGAGCACGAGGAGGTCACTGGTTTTCAGCGCCGCTTTCAGCGCGGTTTCGAGCTGTGCCGGATCGTCAGCAAGGTGTTGCTCGGAGACGTGGCCAAGTTTTTCTGCCGCGATGCTGCATCTCAGGGCTGTGGCGTGACTTCGTCGGATTTGATGGGGGCCGGGGATTTGTTCCGGTGCGACGAGTTCGTCTCCGGTGCTGATCAGAGTGATGTTTGGAAGTGCGGCGACGGTGGGTTCAGTCACTCCGCAGGAGGCGGCAATCGTGAGCTCCGGTGACTGGAGGCACTGGCCGGTCTCCACCAAGATGGCTCCTTCGGCTGTATCGCTGCCTCGGCGGTGAATGTGCTGTCCCTTGAGAGGTGAGTATCCCACCCGAACGGTGGCTTCATTCTGGCTGACGGTGATTTCTTCGACTGGGATGACGCAGTCGCAGCCTTCGGGGAGGACGCCTCCGGTCATGACTTCAATGCAAGTGACCTTGTCTGTTAACTTGACGGGGGTGTCTCCGGCCGCCTGGGTGGCCGCGATGCTAAAGTGCCGTTTGCCGAGTTGGTGTGCGCTGTGCCGGATGGCGATGCCGTCCATCATCACTCGGTCGAATGGAGGCAGCGGTCGGTCGGCGCGGATGGCTTGTTTTAAATACCGGCCTCCGGCTTCGGTGAGAGAAACGGCTTCGGTGCGGGAAATCGGCAGGAGGTGGCTTTGGATGATCTGCTCGGCTTCAGTGACTGTGATGAGTTGTTGCATGATGTTGCCGGTGGGTGATGAACGCAGCTGATCCTCGTGTCGCCCTTCGGGCTGGTGTCACCTGCCAGCCGGAGGGTAATGGTTAGCTCTGCGTTGAGTAGAGGCAGATGGCTGATACTCCGCTGGGGGGCTCCGCTGAGGGGGGCGTTCAAAGATGTCGGCAGCCTTGCTGAGCCAGCCTACTTTTGTTTTCCGCTGACTGCTCCTGTTTGTCCGGTGAAGATAGGAATGGCGATCTTGAGTAAAAGCGTATAGATCATCAAACCTCCGGCCCAGATGCCGGCTGATACTTTCCATTCGATGGCGCTCGGAACGTATTCCACCCACTCGTGCAGGGCGGATGGAATGAAGCCGGGGATGATCAGACCCATGCCTTTTTCGATCCAGATCCCGACAAAGACGAGCACACAGGCGATGGTCAAGGTGGTCATGTGTTTGTGGATTTGGGGGCGCAGCAGGAGGATGGCTGCGACCACGACGCAGACAAGGGAGGTCCAGACCCATGGTTGCAGGGCGTTCATTCCGTGGTGACCAAAATACATGTACCTTGCGGCGGTGGAATGGCTTCCTCCGGTGTAGAACTCGGTGAAGAGTTCGGAAATGAGCATCACGAGGTTGATCAGGATGGTGACTCGCATGATGGCGGCCAGTGTTCGGATCGAGCCTTCCGCGACTCCGGTGTTGGGGAGTTTGCTGACGCTGGGAAGTTTACGAATCAATTGGAGCACACAGATGATAAAGGCAGGCCCTGCACAGAATGCAGTGGTTAGGAAGCGGGGGGCGAGTAAGGCGGTGTTCCAGAAGGGGCGTCCGCCCAGACCGCAGTATAGAAACGCGGTGACCGTGTGAATGGAGATGGCCCAGGCGATACTGATGAAGACAAAAGGCACATACCATTTGGGGTTGGGCTTTTCTCCGAGGAAACGCTTGTAGAGCATGTAGCCACAGATGTGCAGGTTGAGAAGAAGGTAGCCGTTCAGTACGATCACATCCCAAGTCAGCATCGAAATCGGAAAATTGAATTTTCCGATGAGCGGGATCATGTGCCATGCGCGCTCGGGGCGTCCGAGGTCGACAACAACAAAGAGGATGCACATAATGATCGATGCAATGGCGAGGAGTTCACCAATGATGACGGTGTCGTGCATGTCCTTGTCTTTGTAGACATAGGCTGGAATGACCATCATCACGCCCCCTGCAGCAAGACCGACGAGAAAGGTGAAGTTGGCAATATAGAGACCCCAGGAAACGTGGTCCGTCATCGCAGTGTGGATCATGCCGTCACGCACTTGGACTGCCCAGGCGTTGGCTCCCACCAAGGCGACGCAGGTGAGAAAAATCATCCATGCATAAAACGTCCATGACCCTTGCGTGCAGAGCCTGAGCGCGAGGCGGAGAAATTTAGGGTAGCTGGTGATGTGGAATTCCGCACTGTGCGGAGTGTCTTCCGCAAGCACTGGCTTTTCGGTGGTGGCTTCGGCGTTCATTGCTGGTTAGAGGAATAAAGTCGGTGTTGATGGAATAGTCGTTCGTCTAGGGTGAACAGAGTAAACAGGGGCGTCGGTGGCGGGTTACTTGTCGAAGAAGTAGAAAAAGTTAGGTCGGGTCCCTAACTCTTCCTTGAGGACAAAGACCCGTTTGTTCGCGAGGATCGTGCGGATTTCAGAGGTGGGGTCGAGCAGGTTGCCAAAGACCCGGGCTCCGGTCGGACAGGCTTCGAGACAGGCTGGAAGTTGACCCTTCCGGGTGCGGTGCAGGCAGAAGGTGCACTTCTCCATGACTCCTTGTGGTCGGATCCGGTTGCTGAGGTAACTTTGCTTGGGGTTGATTTCCTCTTTCGGGATTTCCGGCTTGGTCCAGTTGAAGCGGCGGGCGTGGTAGGGGCAGGCGGCCTCACAGTAACGGCAGCCGATACACCAGTTGTAGTCCACGACCACAATGCCGTCTTCTTCTTTCCAAGTGGCTTCCACCGGGCAAACGTCGACACAGGGTGGGTTTTCGCATTGCTGGCATTGCACCGGCATATAAAATTTGTCGGGTTGGGGGACCGGGTGGTTGTAGTGGGCGTTGCCATGCTCCATGTCCATCGAGCCCTTGCTCATTTCAAGCACCGTGATGTAGGAGTTTCCGGATGCCCGGTCGTGGTTGTTCTCCTCGTGGCATGCCTTGGCGCAGCGGCGGCATCCCACACAGACGCTCAGGTTCAGCGCGTAGCCGAATTTGACTCCTTTTTGCGGACGGACGTCTTCGATGGTGACGTCGGCACCATACTGGTCCTTGGTTTCTTGTTCGAGCCGGGCGATGACTTCATCAAGTTGAGCTTTGCTCAGTTCCCGGTAGTGGGTTTGGAGAAACTCATCCACGGAAACGCTCTCTTTCCACTCGGTGAGTGGAGCCATCGCCTTGGCGAAAGCTGCGACGCCGAGTGTGGCGCCCGCTCCCTTGAGGAGATTGCGGCGGTTAAACAGTCCTTCCGACGGGGCTCCGTGGCACGCGCAGTTACTGCTGCAGGATTCTTTCGGTTTGTCGCTCATGTTGGATGTTAGGATGGGGGCTTAGTGTTTGGATGTTCCGGTTGTTCCGACCCTTGATTTAGGTGGGAATACAGGCATGACTTTCGGGTAGGCCGGATGATGGGGGTCGTGACAATCCACGCAGTTGTTCCGTTTGCGGCCGCCTCGGCTAAGGTCCCAGTAGCCGGTCATGCCACCGTGGCTGCCGTTTTTGAAGTCGCGATACTGCGGGCCATGGCATTGGGCGCAGAGTTCGATGACGTTGACAAATGAGATGGTTGAGCTGTCTGCCAGGCGCAGGGATTCGTGGTCGTCCGGATTGTGGCAGCTTACACACTTCAGTGATTGGTGCTGAAAGGACATATGCTGGTGGAAGTTTTTGAGATCCTTGGCATTCTCCGTCAGCATGTTGGTCTTCTGGGTGTCGTGGCAGTTATTGCAGCGCACCATCACCGGATTCCCGTCCTTGTCTTTTTTGCCAGAATCCACCATCGGAATATGATCGGGTTTGCGAACCTCGACAAAGTGCTGCTTGTCGCCCGGTGTCCAGGTTTCGAGCTCATCCCGGTCTGAAGTGGCTGACCCTTGCATCAGGCTAACTGCTGTGGCTGAGAGTAATCCTGCGATGATGAGTAGTGCGATGACTACCACGATCCTGCCCGTTTTTGTTATCTCTTGCATGATTCGCGTGGTGGTGGCGAGTGGTGAAGGTCCGGGTTTATGGATAGGAGTCCGAATCTTTCAGTGTGCTTATACTGTTGAATTGGCTAGGTTTGTGCAACTTAAAAAAAGAATTTTTTTTCTTGTAAAGGAGAGGGGCTTCCGTCTGTATGTAGCCTAGCATAAGCGCTGATTGGAAAGATGCCTGTTAATGGACTATTACTGACGCTGACGGAAGATGAAAAGCTTGCGCAGGATGCTCTGTTAGTTGTGGCAGGGAGGGAGGACATTGAGTTGGGAGAGAGGACGGGGCGTTGGCAGCCGGTTGTAGTGGAGACGGAGGGGACGAGGCAGTCCCATGAGGTACATGAATGGTTGCAAAGTGTGGAAGGCGTGCTGATGGTGGATGTGGTTTTTTCGAGTGTGTCTGAGCCGGGTGAAAAGGTGAAGTCATCGGATCAAGAGGCGAATCAAAAGGCGGGGGAACGGAGTCGTGAGACGGACGCCGAATTACCTAGTGAATGAAAAGGACAATCCCAATACTAAACAGAGAAATAAACATTCACAATAACGAATTTTTAACTTAGAGTGAAACAATGAATACGATGGAACGACGTGATTTTTTAAAGATGGCAGCCATGACGGCTGCGACCGCGGCTGCCCAAGCCCGTGCGGGAGTGGAGCGCACGGCTCGCTATACAGACAACCATGGCTTGACCTGGGACAAGGCTCCTTGTCGGTTCTGTGGAACCGGGTGTCACGTGAAGGTTGGAGTGAGAAGTGGCCGGGTGATGGCGATTGCCGGGGCTGAGGATGCTGACGTCAACAAGGGCTTGCTTTGTGTTAAAGGCTACCATGTGGGTGGAATTTTATATGGAAAGGATCGTTTGACTGAGCCGATGCTGCGAAAAAATGGCAAGCTGGAGCCGATCGAATGGGAAGAAGCCATTGAGATCATTGCCAAGCGCATTTATGACAAGCCGAAGGAGTTTGCCTTCTATGGCTCCGGTCAGTGGACGATCCCAGAAGGTTACGCCGCTCAGAAGTTTACCAAGGGGGGGCTATCCAATAACCACATTGACCCCAATGCCCGTCTCTGTATGGCGTCGGCGGTGACCGGTTTTATTTCCACTTATGGTGTGGATGAGCCAGCGGGTTCATATGACGACTTGGACAAGGCGGATGTGGTGATCCTCTGGGGGAACAACCCGGCTGAGATGCACCCGGTTCTGTTCTCCCGGATTGTGGATCGTCGGGCACTGGGCGAGAAGGTGACGTTGATTGACATTGGGACGCGGCGGACGCGTTCGACGGAATTTGCAGACCACTATTTAAATTTCCGGCCGCAGACGGATTTGGCGATTGCCAACTGTATTGCGAACTATTTGTTGGAGAATGACAAATACGACAAGGACTTTGTCAGCAAGCACTGTAATTTCCGGATCGATAAGGATGACGAAACCCGTGATCTTTTTGGTAAGGCCAGCACCCTTGAGGAATACAAGGAGAAGATGTCAACCTACACGCTGGAATACACCAGCCAGTTGTCGGGTGTTCCGATGGAGCAATTGAAGATTTTGTGTGAAACCTTCGCCAACCCCGAGCTGAAGATTACCTCGCTCTGGTGTATGGGGGTGAACCAGCACTATCGCGGAACGGCAATGAACCGCTTGTTGCATGGTATTCATTTGTTGTCCGGCCACTTTGGCAAGCCAGGGGATGCACCGACCAGTCTGACTGGCCAACCGTCTGCCTGTGGCACTGCGAGGGAGGTGGGGACCTTGGCGCATGCCTTGCCTGGTGGGCGTCTGGTGGCCAAGCCTGAGCACCGGGCCGCCTGTGAGAAGGTTTGGAATATGCCCGAAGGTCGGATCAATCCGAAGCCGGGGTATCACACAGTTAAAATGTTTGAGAAATTCTGCACACCCACGGCCGAGGGTGGCGATGTTTCCACCTTGTTTGTGCAAGTCACAAACCCGGGGCAGAGTTTGCCTAACCTTTATAAATTGTTCGAAGCCAAGAAGAACTTGGAGGACAAGTTTCTCATTGTGTCCGAGGTCTATCCGACGGCGAGCACCGAGATTGCGGATCTGGTTTTGCCGGCATCGCTTTGGGTTGAAAAAAATGGAATTTACGGCAACTCGGAGCGACGGACCCAGCAGTGGTTCAAGCAGGTCGAACCGCCGGGAGAGGCCAGGGATGATTGCTGGATGACGATTGCGATTGCCCGGAAACTTTACGACATGGGCTTCCCTGGGATGAAGGATAAGGACGGTCAGTTCATCTTCACCTTCAAGGATGAGGATGGCGAGGAGGTTCCGGTCTGGGATTTCGAAAGTTATTACGACATCAATGTCGATAAGGCATTGTATGAGGAATACCGGCCGCTGACTCATGCCAAACAGAAAAATGTGGCCCCCTATGATATTCTGGTGAATGCCCACGGTCTGCGTTGGCCGGTGGTAGAGACCAAAGATGGGAACTGGCGTGAGACACGCTTCCGTTTTTCTGAGTTTGATGATCCGTTTGTTAAAAAAGGAACTGGGATTCAATTTTACAATTCCACGACCAAGGATGACAAGGCTCAGATTTGGTTCTGCCCTTATGAGCCGGCACCGGAGGAGCCGGATTCTGAATATCCATTCTGGCTCAGCACGGGCCGGGTGCTGGAGCACTGGCATACCGGGTCGATGACGATGCGGGTGAAGCAGTTGAAAAATGCAATGCCCAAGGCCTACGTCGAACTGAACCCGGAGGATGCCGCGGAAAAAGGGATTACCAATGGAGATCTCGTGAAGCTAACAACGAAACGAGGCGAAATGGTGATGCCTGCCTGGATCAATGGCCGGGGTCGCCCCCCAAGAGGAGCTGTGTTTGTTCCCTTTTTCGATGAAAAGCAATTGATCAACCGTCTGACCTTGGATGCCACCTGTCCGGTATCGAAAGAACCCGACTATAAAAAGTGCGCGGTGAAGGTCGAGAAGTATAACCCGAAGGAGAAAAAGGAGTTGCCTTAAGCAAACGATCAGAAGCCGAGGGTTCGGGTTCCTTGTTGGGGATTCCGGATTGCCTCAAGCGATGATCACTGACCAAGCAGAGTTATCATGGAATCAAAGGATATAGAAAGTTACTTTGCCTCACACCGGAGTGTGCTGGCGGTGGTGCTGATCATTGTTGGGATCGCTTCGGTTTCCGGCTTTTTTATGGGAATGCGTCAGAGTACCAACGATGATCAATGGAGGTCACCTTGGTTGGATGCGGAAGAGGCGTCCTTGGAAGAGCAGGAGGTGTTTCCTGTGGCTCCGAGTTATGCTGATATTCCCACGGCCGAATGGAAGGCAAACAAAGACTGGCGTAATGCCCTCGCTGATTTGCCCCGGCAACCGATGCAATTGGTTGAACAAAAACCATTGGAAATTGAAGAACGCAGGGATGTTCTCAGCGACCGCTCGTCACGCAGGGCCTATGACGGAGCTCCGCCGATGATTCCTCATGCGATCAATTACCAGGATGTAAATTCCTGCACTGTTTGTCACGATCAGGATGCCAATATCCTGATTGCAGGCCGCCGGTCGCCGGCGATGAGCCACCAGTTTATGGCGAACTGCACCCAGTGCCATGCTCCGATGGAGGGCTTGGCAATGCTGCAGCACTCAGGTACGGTCGGGCTGGTGGTCGATAACCAGTTTATTGGTGCCAGCCACTCGGGGGCCGGGAGTCGTGCATTCCCCGGAGCTCCACCGACGGTTCCTCACCGGATTGCGATGCGGCAGAATTGTATGTCATGTCATGGCCCCGGAATGCCGGATGCCATCACGGTGTCTCACCCGATGCGGATGAACTGCTTGCAGTGCCACGCCCAGGATGCGAGTTATGACAACCGGGAGATGATTGCCGAGCCTCTGGCTCCTTGGGAGAAAAAGTAGAACGTCCGTTGCTGTCTGGAGCCAGACGGGGTGTCATGCCGGAGCACGCACCTGCCCGGTGGATGATGAATTTGTCAGACGTCCTATGGTTCCACAGCGTATGATTTGTTATGAGTGATCGATCACAGCCGATATCAAGGCGAGGTTTGTTTCGGGCCTTGGCCAGACCCTTCAGCCGGCATCTGGATGAGCATGGGGGAGCCGATGCCAGCCTTGTGAACGGCTCTGCAAAGGATTCCGAAGCTGAGCCTGTGCCTAAAAAGGCGGTTATCCAAGGGCGCTTCTGCCTTGCTTACCAAGGAAGCATGTGTTTTACCTGCTCGGAGCGCTGCCCTGAGCCTGGTGCGATCACGACGGACAAAGGTATTCCGACGGTGCACGCGGATCGATGCACGGGTTGCTCTATTTGTCATGACCTCTGCCCGGCCCCGCGCAATGCTATTCTGATGGTGGATCAGTCGCCATCCCGTGACGGTATCCATCCCTGAACCCTCTTTTCTATTTGTTGATTTCCATGAGTGAACAAGACCCCCCTCAATCCCCTGAAAAAACGCCCTTGCCGGATCTTCAGCAGTCGGTGCTCGATCCCGAGACCTTGTCCCAGCTGTTTTCCGATCTTTCTGAACTGACGGAAGTGCTTGAGGTGATTCCCAAGGCGGCCGCACAGGGGTATGTGCCGGAGTGTGGAACGCTGACCTTGGAGGAAGGTCGAGCTCTGTTACTGAGTGGACGGGTGCGGGGCTTGCAGATTCGTTACCAATATCAGGGAAGTCAGTGGTGGGATACGCTCTTGCCTGATGCCCAAAGCGGGGGATTCCGGATTGTCCGGATACAACATGATTTTGCATGATGCCGGATAAAGTCACATCGGTGGATGCCATGGCACGTCCGCTTCGGGATATTCGAATTTCGGTTACCGACCGATGCAACTTCCGGTGCCGCTACTGCATGCCGGCTGAGGTTTTTGATGGAGATTACCCTTATCTGCCCAAACCGGAGATTCTTGGCTTGGAGGAGATTGCCCGGCTCGCGACTGTATTTTGTGGCTTGGGGGTGGAAAAAATCCGGCTGACTGGAGGTGAGCCCTTATTGCGGCGTGGCCTGCATGAATTGATTGCCATGCTGGATGCGATCCCCGGTGAGAGGGATTTGGCGATGACGACCAATGGCACGGCACTGGCCCGGAAGGCTAAAAAGTTGGCTCAGGCAGGTTTGCAACGGGTGACGGTGTCTTTGGACGCCTTGGATCCTGAAGTTTTTTCCCGGATGAATGGCGTGGGAGCGTCTCCTGAGCGCGTGCTCGATGGCATTGACTCAGCCTTGGACCACGGCTTGGGCGTTAAGGTAAACAGCGTGATTCAGAAAGGAGTGAACGAAGACCAAATCCTTCCCCTTGCTGAGTTTGCCCGTGATCGAGGTGTGACCCTTCGTTTTATTGAGTTCATGGACACGGGCAATACCAACGGCTGGAAGCTTGAACAGATTGTGCCCTATACTCAGATGGTCCAGACCCTGCATCGACATTTTCCGATGGAGGCCATGGAGCCTGCCCATGTTGGGGAAACGGCACGCCGCTTCCGTTATAAAGATTCACCTGACCAGGAGGTCGGGTTTATTTCTTCTGTGAGTAAGCCGTTTTGTGCGGACTGCAATCGAATCCGCCTGTCTGCGGATGGGAAGCTGTATACGTGTTTGTTTGCCTCCGAAGGGCACGATATCAAATCCGCGATGCGCCGCGGTGTGTCAGACGAAGAGCTGGCTGGGATCATTCACCAACTGTGGTCAGCTCGGGACGACCGCTACTCGGAACTGCGTAGCCAGATCGGAGGGACGCAGGCGAAACCTGAAATGTCCTACATTGGAGGATAAAAAAAGCACGGCAGTCGAACTGCCGTGCTTGGAAGATGAACGCTAGGGCGGATTGGCCTCAATCCGCCGTCGATGTTCTGGCTTAAATGGATTTCTTCCGTTGGTGATGGCGTAATGATTAGCTTAGTGCGTGACGCGGGTTTTGTTACCGTTGTAGAGCACGCGGACTCGCTCGCCCACCCGGAATGTCTCACGGGAGTTGGCTTCCTGGATGACAGAGATGCTGCCACCTTTGTCGAGTTTGACCATGATTTCGAGGCCATTTTTGGATCCCATACCTTGCTGGATGTGGGAGCCTGCTGCGGCACCGAGTAAGCCGCCACCAATGGCACCCAGGGTGTTCGCTGTGCTGCCTGAGCCGATGTTGTGGCCGGCGACGGCACCGGCACCGGCACCGATCAGTGAGCCTGCTGCTGTGCCTCCTTCGATTTTCACGTTGCGAATCGAAGTGATTTTTCCGGTTTTGACCGACTGGGCGCTACCGGCTTCATACTTGGAGTAGGTGTCGCCAGTGTTGGATGGCTGGGCGCAGGACAGGACCAAAAAAGGGCAGGCCGCGGCCAGCAGAAGGGATGGTTTGATTGTAGTCTTCATAGGAGCCCAACCCTAACGCTGCTTGTTTGGTTTGTAAACCGGTAAAATAGAGGAGGACGACGGATGCTGGACAAGGTGCCAACTGGACTCAATTGCCTGTTTACAAGGGCGCGGAGATACAGTAGCACAGGGCCATGTCCGATTCACGCCGCACTTATTCGTCCCAAGTATTCGATGGTCCAGACCGCGCTCCCAGTCGTGCAATGATGTATGCCGTGGGCCACAAAAAAGAGGACTTTGACAAACCTCAAATCGGAGTGGCTTCCACTTGGAGTGAGGTGACTCCTTGTAACGTCCATATCGACCGACTGGCGAAGGAGTCAGCCAAGGGCGTGGACGCCGCAGGTGGTAAATCGATTATTTTCAACACCATTACGATTTCCGATGGTATTTCAATGGGAACCGAAGGGATGAAATATTCTCTGGTGTCCCGTGAGGTCATCGCGGATTCCGTGGAAACCGTTGCCGGATGTGAGGGGATGGACGGGATTGTCGCGATTGGTGGCTGTGATAAAAACATGCCGGCCTGCATCATCGCCCTGGCTCGGTTGAACCGCCCGGGTGTCTTTGTCTACGGAGGAACGATCCAGCCGGGCTGTGCCACGGTGCAGGGGGAGCAAAAAGACCTCGATGTGGTATCGGTTTTCGAAGCCGTGGGTAAACATGCTGCAGGCGAGTTTACGGACGAAGACCTTCAGACGGTTGAGGAAAATGCCATTCCGGGTGAAGGATCCTGCGGTGGCATGTACACTGCCAATACCATGGCTTCAGCGATCGAGGCGCTCGGAATGTCCCTGCCGAACAGTTCCGCGCAGGATGCGATCAGCGAGGATAAAATGCGCGATTGCTTTGATGCCGGTGCTGCTGTCATGAACATGCTCGAGAAAGGAATCTGCCCTCGTGACATCCTGACCCGTAAGGCATTTGAAAATGCGATCACGGTGGTGATTGCTCTGGGTGGATCAACCAATGCCGTGATGCACCTCCTGGCGATGGCTCACGCGGCGGGCGTCGAGCTCAGTATCGATGACTTTACCGAAATCGGGAAACGCGTTCCCATGCTCGCAGATCTGAAGCCGAGTGGCCGCTTCGTGATGTCCGATCTGGTGAAAATCGGAGGAACGGTGCCGCTGATGCAAATGTTGCTTGATGCCGGCCTGCTGCATGGAGACTGCCTGACGGTTACCGGGAAAACCATGGCTGAAAACCTGGCCAACCTCAACACCAAGTACCCAGAGGGACAGGAAATTATTCGTCCACTTGATAACCCGATTAAAAAGGACAGCCACTTGCGGATTCTCTACGGCAACCTCGCTCCAGGAGGTGCCGTGGCCAAGATCACAGGCAAAGAAGGCGACAGCTTTACAGGAAAAGCCTGCGTGTTTGATTGTGAGGAAGATGGTATGGCTGCTATTCTCGACGGCAAAATTCAGGACGGCGATGTGATTGTCATTCGTCGTGAGGGGCCTAAAGGTGGTCCGGGCATGCGGGAAATGCTTGGGCCCACCAGTGCTGTGATGGGTCGTGGACTCGGTGACACGGTTGCGTTGATCACAGACGGACGTTTCTCCGGCGGTAGTCACGGGTTTGTGGTAGGACACATCACTCCAGAGGCTCATGTGGGCGGTCCGATTGCTCTCCTTCAGGACGGCGATGAAATCACAATCGATGCCGTGAATAACAAGATCAGTGCCAATCTGAGTGATGAGGAGTTCGAGGCTCGTCGGGCTCAGTGGCAACCATACGAACCACGCTACAAGCGCGGGGTGTTGGCAAAGTATGCCGCCAGTGTGACCTCCGCATCCGAGGGAGCCGTCACCGATAAGTTTGAGTAAACGTTTTTAGATCCAACGTGTGGCGGGGGCGATCTCCTTTACGCGCGGTGGTTCCAGTTTGCTGCGGCAGAGGGGGGCTTGTATGTCGCCAATTGTTGAAAATTGGCTGGAAATCATATGTTCCTGTGCCAAGTTTCTGTTATTGATACTGAGCTGTTTCAATTTCAGGGTGTCCCATCCTGTCATTTGATTGGCTGTATTCAATTGTTCTAACTGACCGTTAATCACCCGCTAACCACCCGTTAATCACCCACTAACTATCCACGAACGAACCATGTCCAAGCGATTCCTACTCACCCCTGTTGTGCTCGGCCTTGCCGCTGCAAGTGTTACTGCTGAAGAAAATGCTGAAGGTAAGGCTGCCTATGCCATTTGTCAGGCCTGCCACGGCCCTGATGGAAAAGGCGTGAAAGCCGGCGCAAAAATGATGGCTGCCTCTCTTGCGGGATCGAAAGTGGTCAATGGTGACCCGTCGGTCTTTGCCTTGGCCGTCTTGAAAGGGATCAAGCAAGAGGGCTCGACCTATCTCCTGCCAATGGCTCCGCTTGAAGCCTCCTTTGCCGATGATAAAAAGCTGGCTGCGGTGCTGAGCTACGTTCGCCAGTCGTTTGGCAATACGGCTGCCGCGGTGACCCCAGAGGAGGTTGCCAAGTTTCGAGCCCAGTGGAAGGACGAGAAAGGTCCGATCCCTCGTGCCAAGTTGACCGAACTCAACAAAAAATAGTTTTCATCAATGGCTCCACGTCCGCTGGAGCCATTTTTTTCCTTTATGGCCGGCTGAATTGCCGGCTGAGAAGGGGGCCAATCAGCCCTGCGTATTATGCGGCGGTGAGAAAAGTGTCGGACGATCGTTGTCGACAATGACAAGGCTGCTCAATGCCCTGGGTTGAACGCTTGAAATAATTACCCAGTCGCGACGGTCGCCCAAGGACGGGCTATCGACGGGTGGTCGACGGCTGATTGAGGCCAATCAGCCCTACCGATCATGTTGCCGATTGGCGTGGCTTAGCTCGCTGCTTTCGCTGGGTTGGCCGAGGCTTCATCCCGATACTGGCTCGGGGAGCCGCCGTGGAATTTAGCAAAGCAGCGGTTGAACTGGGAGAGCGATTGAAATCCGACCTGGAAGGCGATTTCCGAGATGCGCGCGCTCGGTTTGAGCAGTTCGCTTTTGGCCCAGAGAATCCGAGTGTAGTTGACATACTCGGTGAGCGTCATGCCGGTGGCCATTTTGAATTGACGACAGAAATGGGACTCGCTCATCCCCGCGATACGGGCAACTTGCGGCAATGAGATCGCTTCATCGAGTTGGGCATGGATATGCTTGCGAGCGCGGCTGATGGGGGCTGGCTCTTGTTCATTGGCTGCGATGGCGAGTTTTTCGGACTGGGTGGAGAGTTCCCGTGCGAAGTGCTCCAGCAGGGTGACCATGCTTTGGTAGCGTTCCGGGCTGATGGCCTCGGTTTCGAAATAGGCTTTACGTAAGCCCTCGATTTGAACGTCAGTGAAACTCCGGCTTTCACTGATTTTGGTGAGCGCGGCTTCGAAGTCCTCTTCGGTGGGAGTGCGGTGGAAGACCTGGCCGGTTTTGAGGTAGCCGACGACCATCGTGCCGGCATACACTGGGATGGAGGTGGCTTTGAGGCCGGCAAAGCAGTTGCAGGAGGTTGGCCCTTTGATGGATGACTTCTGCATCAGGTCCTGATTGACCTTGATACAAGCATCGCATGCTCTTTCCCCGCAAGGGTTGATCATCTCGCAGAACTGGCTTTGGTTGTCGCGGTGCTCGTTGAGGGCAAAGGTGTTGGGGTCGGCTACGACGAGTCGCATCGGAAGTCCGGTGGCCGATCGAAAAGCGGACTCATATTCAGAAAACGAGGGGCTTTCGATAAGTCGTTTGTAGATGGTTTCCGACAGGTGGTGAATGCGCTCTACGGTCATGGGTATTGGGATTTTACAGTGAGGAACTTGATTTGGCAATCAGATCGTTTGAACGAGTGTTTGCGGGGATGAGAAAGGTGATGATTGCCAAGGAAATGAGCGAGCTGAGAGGCATCAAAATAGCTGCCAGAAGCGGGTTCATGTGTCCTGACAAGCAGATACCAACGGCGATCAGATTGTAACTTAGGCTGAATGTAAAGACACTTCGGATGGCAAAAGCGTATTTTTTGGCCAAATTCAGCATTTTGGGCAAAAATTGCAGACCATTTGAGAGGAAATAGAAATCGGCTTTCGCCTCAAGCAAGCCACGGCCGGCGACGGCTCCGGTCATCCACGCCGCATCGAAGGCGAGTGAGTCATTGGCTCCATCACCGAGGAACAGGCTGCCGGAGGGGTCGATTTCCTTGACCAGTCTGGCTTTGTCTTCCGGGCTGAGTGCCGGATGGACGAGTTCTGGTTTGATCCCAAGGTTTTTGGCAATCGCTTGGACGCGGTCGGGGTGGTCGCCGCTCAGGATATGCGGGTGGCGATCTTTTAGCGCGAGTAAGGTTTTCCTGGCTTCAGGCCGCAGGGATTCGTGGAAAGTAAAGTGGGCGATCAGCTTGCCGTCTCGTCTGAGTTCACTGCCTGCACGTGTAGCAGCTTCGATGGCATCTGACTGGCCGTCCCACCCTCCGCGCCCGAGAGACCAAGTGACGGCTTGTGCGTCCAGAAAGCGGGTGCCTAGTCCGGGTAGTTCTTCGGGTTTCGAGTGGGCGTTTTGTTGTGAGGATTTGGTTTGGCTGAGTAGTTGTTGTCCCCGGATGCCGAGTGCGTGCATTAACGAGCGGGACAGCGGGTGACGGGATCGGGAGCAGAGTTGGGCAAGTGCGGATGCCGCTTGATCGTCGAGCGTTTCCAGCTCCCGCTTGTCGACGAGTTGGGGGAGTTCCAGCGTGAGGGTCCCTGTTTTATCGAAGAAGATCGTGCGGATTTGCCGGATCCGACTCCAGAAGGCAGGCCGGCGGATGAAGACGCCGAGGGTGCGCATTTTGCCGGAGGCCAGTTCGTCAGCCAGTGGGAGTGCGACTCCGAGGGCGCAGGGGCAGGAAATCACAAAGACCGAGATGGTGACTTGAATAGCTGCGGGTAGGCTGTTGCCGGTAAGAAGCCAGGCGAGTCCGCCTCCGATGCCGATGATCAGGACCGCAGCCAGGTAGTATCTCAGGATCGTTTCCATCAAGGGCGACCGGGCTGAGCTCTCACCCGGACGAATCAGTTTTGCCAGCAGGGAGTCGGACCAGTTTTCTTCGGCTGTCAGGACCGCCTGGCTGTCGCTCAGGTTGATGGCTCCAGCAGGAATCGACATTCCACTGCTGCGGTGCACCGGGTCGGGCTCTCCGTTGATCCATTCCAAGGAAAAATCGGCACTGCCGGAGGCGATGATTGAGGCCACCGGGGCGGTTTGACCCGCGGGAAGTTGATACTTGGTTCCTTCGGCAATATCATCGATTTCGATCGCATGCCCATCTTCGGCATCCTGGACGCTGAGGGGAACCGGTGTTTGTTCAAGCAGGCGGTTGCGGTTTCGTTCCACGGCTGCGGTCTGGAGCCAGCGGCCACCGAGCATGAGAAAGATAAATATGGCGACAAAGTCGAAATACATCAGGGCTTCGTAGCGCAGCAGCCAGCCGACCAGCGAGCCGAGGTAAGCCAGACTGACGCCGAGTGCAATCGGCAGGTCCATGTGGATCACTCCGGCTTTGACCCCTTGAATCGCCCGCTTGATGAACCAGGAGCCACCGACCAGCATCGCGAGTGTGGCGGAAATAAAAGTGATCAGGTCAAAAATATTGGCAAAGGCGAAGTCGGGCTTCATGCCGAGGTAGCGGGGCAGGGAGAAGACCATGCCATTCAGCGCAAAGGCCCCGCAGATGCCGAGCTTGCCTCCAAGTTGCTTGAACTCGCCGGATTGTTTTTGGGCGCTTCGCGCCGGACCAAGCAGGTAGCCGAATTGCTGTAATTCGCGGGCAAAATCCAGAATGTTCAGGCTGTCACGCTTCCAGGTCAGGAAAATGGCACCGGTGCTGGGCACGATGTCACAGCGGATGCTGCCGGGGTGGCGAAGAAAGAGTTTTTCTACCAGCCAGACACAGCCGATGCAGGAGATCCCTTGGAGCGAGCCGATGAATTCGATGGTCTGGGCTTCCGGCTCTTCTTCGACTTGTTGGGTGACCGCGTCTTGCAGCCATTGGAAGTCGTATTGCTGGAACGGCTGGTCGCGTAGCGGGGCACTCGCCTCATCCCGCTTCAGGTCGTAGAATTTTTCCAGCCCTTCGTTGTGGATGAGCTGATACACAAATTCACATCCGGTACAGCAAAAACCTGATGCCTCTTGGCTTGGTTCCAGAGGAGTCTGGCAGTGGATGCAATGCTTCGGCACAAAGCAGAGCTATGCTGCATCGATGACAAGGTAAAGAAAATGTAGTGCCAGTAAGTGACGGCAGATGACAGATTTGAATGTATCCCATTTGCCAAGAGGAAGACACGAAATGGATGGTATTTACAACATTGTCGCCGTTTAAGCACTGAAGGTGCATGCTATTTTATACCACTCCGCAAAACAGACGAGACGATTGATCGTTGTTGAGGTATGTGGAAAAGCACTGCGTGATCGATGAGAGTTCCGGATGAATGACTCCTTTGGCTTTGTTTCTCCTTAGTCATGGTGCCCGCAGGGGCTGAACACTGGAAACTTCGGAACTTTG
Source organism: Oceaniferula marina (assembly GCF_013391475.1). NCBI lineage: Bacteria > Pseudomonadati > Verrucomicrobiota > Verrucomicrobiia > Verrucomicrobiales > Verrucomicrobiaceae > Oceaniferula > Oceaniferula marina. Next base: position 153,503 of record NZ_JACBAZ010000005.1, read on the forward strand.
CAGCTGTGGAGTTCTGCCACAAAAAAATTGCGGGAGCCCCCGGATGGGAGACTCCCGCAATGGTCTCATAGAAACAACAATCCGTTCAAAATTAGAAGGTGAGCACCAGGTCGACGGTGATGCGGTCGTCCATCAGGTTGTTTTCCTCGTCGGTCAGAGGAAGCTCGTAAGCCACACCGAGGTCGGCCATGTCGCAGATTTTGTAGCGCAGGCCGACGGCGGCTGTGACGATGTCACGGTTTTTGCCGGAGTTGACAGCACCGAGGTTGAATAGATCGCCTCCCTCGAATTCAACGATACCGGAAACCGCTGTGTCAGGTAGTGCGCTTGGGTTGCCGAAGGCGGCAGTTCCTTCGCCGCGTGACAACACGGTGAACCAGTTGAGCTCGCCAAGGATATACCATTTTTCGGTCAGGTTGTAACCAACGTGGGCGCTCGCAAAACCCGTGGTAGACTCCTCGTCGTTATCGAATGGGAGATAGGCTCCGAGAGCTCCGGCAAATTGCCACTTCTCGTGCAGCTTGAGTGCGGAAACCGTGATGTCGAGACCTCCGTCACCATTGCCTTGGAAAATCTCCTCATCACCGGTAGGAAGCTCGATGATGGCCGAGCCGCTGACCGCGAGCTGCTCGACGGGGTCGAGAACGAATGCATATTTCAGTCCGGCCGCGAGGTCGGCAAAGCCAGTTTCGCTGTCGAGCGTGTTGTCCGGGTTGAAGTCAACATAGCCGTCTTTGGTGGCGACCAGCGAGAGGCGCTCGTTGAAGGCATACTCGAACTGGAGCGCAAACAGGTTGACGTCGCCACCGAGGTCCAGCTTGGCAAGGCTGGTGTTGATTTTGGATGGCAGGCGGTGATACATATAGATCGGATGCACGCTGGTGCGGGGCAGTGCGAGATCGAATTTGGTGGGGTTGGAAATGGGACGACGGGCCGCGTCAAATCCGGCGGCCGGCGGGTCGATGATGGTTTTTTCGGACTCCATGGGAGCTGGGCCAGCAAAAACGGAGGAAGTAAGGGCGGCTGCACACGCTGAGGTGGCAATGAGTCTGGTTTTCATAGTCAGTATATTGGATTGCGTGCTGCTTCACATACAGCACAAAGGGAATTCTAATTAAAGATTCTTTTTTCGCTATACCGTGCTTGCTCGAAAGTGCGCAATATTTGCTGTTTTTGCCCTTCTGGGCAGATGCCAACAAGGGAAGCTGAAAAGATATCCCGCAAACTGCGGGATGGGTGTTAGCCGCATCATCCGTGAGGCTCGTCGCTTTGGATGCTGGGAACGGGGGAGGCTCCCGAGGGGCTGTCTTCAGGTGCCTTGTGGAGATCTGGAGTGGGATCGTAGAGCAGGCGCTGGGCGATGAAAAAGGCGGCAAGCAGGGCGACGCTGCGCTGAATGAGTTTGACCCACTTGGGCCCGAGTTTTAATTGGATACGCTGCATCCCGAGCTGGGAGGCCCAGAGCAGGGGCACGGTTCCGAAGGCAAAAGCAAGGGCGAACTCGGCACCTTTGATGGCGCTGCCGGTGGCGAGGCAGATGGCAAAAAAGAGGTAGAGCGGGGCGCAGGGGAGGAGGGGTGTGGCCAGCCCCATGGCAAGACCGCCTCGGGTGGCGGAGATGGTCATGGCCTTGAACCGGAGCCGCGTGGCCCAGCGTTTGAGGAATGCGGGACGGGGGATTTTTTTCTCAAGGCCCAAGGCGAAGGCGACAAAGGCGGCAACCAGGACCCAGGACAGCAGGCTGAAAGACGAGTGATGAAAATACTCGAGAGGTTTGGCTCCGATCGCCCCGAGCATGGCTCCGATCAAGGTGTATGAAATCAAGCGCCCGCCATGGTAGGCGGTTGCCGCACCGACCCGACTGCTTTCGTCTTTTTTCAGCGCTGTTAATGAACAGGCGATAGGGCCGCACATGCCGACGCAGTGAACACTGACGATGGCACCTGTGACAAGGGCGATAGCCGGGCTGTTAATGTTTTCGAACACGAATGGTGGGAGTGAAGAGTTAGGAAGGGGGCTTATGGAGTTTCTGTGGTCTGCTGTCCGCTGCCTTCGGCCTCCAGCTGTTTTTCTTTCAGGCTGTTTTGATACACTTCATTGGCTTCTTCCGGGCTGAGTCGGGTGGTGTGCCTCTGTTTGGCGAGAACGATGAAGGTGGCCCATCCGGCAATGATGAGCGCGTAGAGGACGACCATCACAACCCACGGGTGTTTTTTTGGGAAAAGCGTCATTGGTAGAGAGTGTAGGACAGGTCTTCAACCTGTCGGTAGGTTTGGAGGCAAGGATGCGTTGAGGGGCTAGGTTTGATGATTTGCTGGCTTATCGACAGATTGAAAACCGGTCTTATTTTTCCGGTTTTTCGAGGCTTTTACGGTAGAGGCGGGGGCTGGGGCCTAGGAACCGGACTTCGTTGTCAACCGTGCTTTCGTCGATTCGGGATTGAACCTGAAGGGTGAAGTTGAATTTTCCTTTGTAATGTTCGGCTGGGGCTGTGACCACCAGGGTGTAGGTTTTTTCCTCGAGGGGCTTGAGCACGATGTTTTCGGTGGTTCCTGTCGTTTGGATCCATTCGGGAGCATCCACCAGCCGGATGTCGAATGTGCTATCCTGGTTGCGTTTGTTGAACAGGTGGATCTGGTAGACATTGCGAACGCCGGCTTTGTCCATTTGGTAGGTGACGCCACGCATTTTGTTGACTTGGGCGCTGAAGGAGCGGGCTTTGTTATACAGGGTGAGTGAGAGCACGGTGGCCCCGAGCATCATCATCAGTGCATACACGAGAATCCTCGGGCGAATAACGCGCTTTTTCTTTTGCTCCAGACCATTGTGGGAGTCGTAGCGGACCAGACCGGTGGGGCGTTTGAGTTTGGTCATGATGGCATCACAGGCGTCGATACATGCGGCGCAGCCAATGCACTCCATTTGCAGGCCATTGCGAATATCGATCCCGGTTGGGCAGACTTGCACGCAGCGTCGGCAGTCGATGCAATCACCTGCATTGGGGTCCTTGGGTTTGCCGGGTGGGTTGCCGCGATGCGTGTCGTAACCGATCACCATGGTGTCATCATCCGAGAGGGCCGATTGGATACGGCCGTAGGGGCACATGACGATGCAGAACTGCTCACGGAACCAGGCAAAGCAGAAGTAGAGTACGATGGTCAGAAAAGCGACCACGCCAAAAGACACGGCATGTTCTCCCGGGCTTTCCTGCATGTAGAGGTAGAGGTTTTCCAAGGAGATGAAGTAGGAAACAAAGATGTGGGCGATCAGGGTGGAACAGAGCAGGAACAGGCTGTGTTTGATGATGCGTTTGGTTGTTTTCTGCGGAGATTTGGGGGCGGCGTCGAGTTTTCTCCGGGCTTGGGCGTCACCTTCAACAAGCCGTTCAATCCGGCGGAAAACGTGGTCGAGGAAAACGGTGTAGGGGCAGGCCCAACCGCACCAGACCCGTCCGAGCAAAGCGGTGATAAAAAACAGGGAGAAGCCCAGGCCGGAGATAAGGAAAAAGAGCAGCCAGAGGTCCTGGACGGCCAGCGTGATGCCGAGCACGTGGAAACGGCGCTGGGCGGTATCGAGAAAGAGGGCGGGGTACCCGTTGATCGGAATCCAGGGGAGCGCAGCGTAAAGAACAATCAAGGCATAGCCGACAATTCTCCGCCATAGGGTGAAGGGCCCTTGGACGTCCGAAGGGTGGAGCTTGAAATGAGATCCGTCTTTGTTGATGGTGGTGACGGAATCCAGATTAGGTTGTTTTTGCGTGGCCACTCGATGATGAGGCTGGGTGATTGCGGGTTATTTGGGAAATGGGGGTTTAGTATGGAATGAGGATAGGAGTTCTGGGGGGATGAGAAAAGTTGAGTGAATTTCTGTGAGAAGACTCGGGGGCGAAAAATAGGCCTTATATGGTGTTATAAGGCCTATACGAGTTGGAGTATTCCACAGCTTGTGCCGGGATTCAAACCGGATGTGTCTATTCTTCGCTTTTGGGTGGGTTTTTACTGAGGACGTAGGCGACCGCTTTGGCGCATTTTTCAGGGCCGAGGTTTTCTCCCCAGGCGGTCATTTTTTGGCCGTTAAAGCCTTCGGCATCCGCTGGGCTGCCGTTGAGCACAAGATTGAAGAGGTCCATGGGTTCTCCACCGTGCGACCACTCGTCATCCATCAGTGAACGCCCGATGGCGGTTCCGTTGAGGTCCGCACCGTGGCAGGCTGCACAGGTGGTTTTGAAAACCGCTTCTCCTTCAGCCACGATATCGGCATTTTCACTCCACTGGATCAGCACCTTGTTATCGAGTTCGTCAAGCATGGCGGCGAGCTCTTTCTTTTTGGCGTCATTGATAAGTTCCATCTGGGCGTTGATCTTTTCCGCCGGGCTTTGAAGCAGGTCAGAGCTGTAGTAGATCACCCAGTAGCCAACGTAGAAGGCGATGGCGATGTAGAAGGTGAAGAGCCACCAGTTCGGCAGTTTTTGGTCGAATTCCTCGATGCCGTCGAAGACGTGGTCGCGAAGCACGGGGCCATCCTTGACGGATTTGTTCACTGGTTTGTTGGATTCTGGGTTCATGGCTGGGTGGTGTGAGATGTTTCGGTGTCGTTGTTGAGTGGCAGGCTGGCGACATGTTTTTCATCATCGCGGCGCGCACGCCAGGCACGCACCATGATGAAGGAAAAGACGATGAACGAGAGGAAGAAAGCGACCAGTCCCTGGGTCTTGCCTCCACTGTCGAGGACGATGTCTTTGAAGATGTCGTACATGATTACCTTGGATGTTTGGACTGTTCCTTTATTGGTTTATTCGCTGTCGTCGGCGGAGGGCTCGGTCTGAGGGGCGATGTTCGGGTGCTTGCGGTCCGGATCGACCAAGGCTGGGGTTGCCTTTTTCTGACTTGGGTCAACCAAGTCGTATTGTCCCAGCTTCTGTAGGTAAGCGATCAAGGCGACAATCTGGCGCTTGGAGAGTTCTTCGGCGATTTTGGCCTCTGAGTCCATGCTGTCTAAATCCTCGGGAAGAAGGACGCCACTGGCAACAAGACCTTTGGCAATGTCGAGCCCTTGTTTGTAGGCTTTGTCTTTGATTTCGTGAGCCGTCATGGCTTCGTAGGGGACGCCGAGCCAGTTGACTTGGATCGAGATCTTTTTCGGCAAGGCGTCGATATCGGTTTCCTTCTCCGCCAACCATGGGTAGGCCGGCATGATCGAACCTTCCGATGTTTCGCGTGGATCCATCATGTGGTTGTAGTGCCACCCGTCTGAGCGGATCGGCTTGTAGTTGCCATCTTTATCCCGGGGGCCGCCTTCGCGTGCGAGATCGGGGCCGGTGCGCTTGGAGCTCCACTGGAACGGGTGGTCGTAGATACTTTCTCCGATCCGTGAGTAGTCACCGTAGCGCATGATGTCGCCAGGCAACATCCGGATCATCTGCGAGTGGCAGTTATAGCAGCCTTCTGCAATGTAGATGTCGCGTCCCGCCAGTTCGAGCGGGGTGTAGAGTTTTTGCACTCGTTCATCGACGTATTCACCTTTCTGGGCGATCACGGTCGGGATGATCTGGGCAGCACCACCGATGGCGGCGGCGAAGAACACCAGAATGGTGAAGGGAACCCAGTTCTTCTCAAGGGAGTCGTAGAGCTTCACCCAGGAGTTTGTGTCCTTGCGGAAAATCCAGATCGTTTGCAGTGAGAGCACCACGATCATGGCAAAGGCGCCGATGTCCATACCCTTCGGTAGGAAGATCCACAGCAGGAGGAAGACCAGAATCCAGAAGATGTAGGTCAGCGGCTCGTTGCGGAACAGCATGCGGAAAGCTCCGATGGAGTCGGTTTCCGGGTCGCGGGCAACCGGAACCTCCACGCTGACTTCGGTGGCTTTACCCATGCGGGCGGTTTTCCAGAGGTTGATGCCGCACATGATGAAGCCAATCAAGTAGAAGCCTCCACCGATTCCGCGGAACAGCAGCAGGATGTGCTTGGACTGGATGATTTGCACGAAGTTGGGGTATTTCAGCAGGGTGCCGGCTTCGTTGGTGGCGCTGGCCATCAGGCCCTCCATGATACCGGAGGCCCACATCGAGGAGATGTAAAGCAGGATACCGACGGTACCCAACCAGAAGTGCATGTTGGCCCAGCTGTTGCTCCAGAGCACACTTTCGCCGTTCGGTCCTTTGTTGTTTTTCCAAAGGCGTGGGGCGAGCCAGTAGAACATACCGGCGGCCATAAAGCCGTTCCATCCAAGGGTGCCTGAATGCACGTGGCCGACGGTCCAGTCGGTGTAGTGGGACAGGGCGTTGACGGATTTGATGGCAAGCAGCGGGCCTTCGAATGTGGCCATGCCGTAGAATGTGATGGCGACCACAAAGAACTTAATGACGTGGTCGGTGCGGAGTTTGTCCCAGGCGCCGCGCAGGGTGAGCAAGCCGTTGAGCATACCACCCCAGGATGGGGCCCAGAGCATCAGCGAGAAGAGCATGCCGAGTTGTTGAAGCCACTCGGGAAGGGCTGTGTTGAGCAGGTGGTGCGGGCCAGCCCAGATATAAATGAAGACCAGAGCCCAGAAGTGAATGATGGAAAGACGATAGGAATACACCGGACGCTCGGCCGCTTTCGGCATGAAATAATACATGATGCCGAGGATCGGCGTCGTCAGGAAGAAGGCGACCGCATTATGGCCATACCACCATTGAACCAAGCCGTCTTGCACGCCGGCGAAGACCGGGTAGGAGTGGGTCAGCGAAGTGGGGATGGAGAGGTGGTTGACGATGTAGAGCATCGCGACGGTCAGGATGGTCGCAATGTAGAACCAAAGGGCGACATAGAGGCTGGGCTCGTTGCGCTTGGCCAAGGTCCAGAAAAAGTTCACTGCAAAAACCACCCAGATCAGGGCGACGGCGATGTTGATCGGCCAGATCAGTTCGGCGTATTCCTTGCCCCGGGTGAATCCGGCGGGCAGGGTGATGACGGCCGAGACGATGATCGCCTGCCAGCCCCAGAAGTGGATTTTCGATAAAAGATCCGAGGCAGTCCGGCATTTGCATAGCCGTTGGGTTGAGTAATAGACACCGGCAAACATCATGTTGCCAACAAAGGCAAAGATCACCGCGTTGGTGTGTAAGGGGCGCAGGCGGCCGAAGGTGATCAGATCCACGCCTTCGGTTTTAAAGTATCCAAAAGTCAGCCACTCGAGGAACTTGCCGTTCATCTGCCAGAAATTGAGCTGGAAGGCGGCAATCACGCCGACAAGCATGCCGACAATGCCGAAAATGACAGAGGCTGTGAGGAAGTGTCGCACGGTTTTATCGTCGTAGACGATCGTTGTGGTAGCGGCATTGGACGGTGTGTTCATGGTCGGGCTATTGGGTGTTCAGTTATGAGAATGTTTAGGAAGAGTGGCTTTGATCGTGCGCTTGGCCGTGCTTGGACGGCAGACTCGCCTTGAGGCTGGTGTCGTCATCCAGTGGCAGGAGCGCATCATGTTCGATTCCCCGGCGTTTGTTTCGTTTCAGCTCTGCGATGAAGCAGACAATAAAAATGGCCGCAAGACATACACTAATCAAAATGGTGAGCGCTAGAACGTTCATGAGAAGTGATGGGCAGGAGAGGAGGTGACAGATCAGGCGGAGGCCAGGGCGGTAGAGGGATCAGATGAAGATTCGCGCAGTATATCGAGAATTTTTTTTCTTGCTGCGCATATTCTGAGTATCGCTGCGCAGATTATGGTGAAGATTGTGCATATGTTGACCTGAGTTTGTCGAGGTCAAGTTGTTGGAATTGTTGCATCAGGGATTCGTTTGTCAGAGCCTCTTGGGTGGCTTTGGCGTTGTAAACGTCTCGGGGTTTCCCGCTTTGGGCGTAGTGTTTGAGTTCTGGGCTGTATGCGAGTTTGATGAACTCAGGCTGGTTGAGGAACTGGCTGACACTTCGGTTTTTGAGGAGCTCAACCCGACTTGGTTCGTGATGGTAGAGGATGAGCAGCTTGCTGAGAGGAAGTTTGTCGCTGTGGTAAAAGGGATCGGATTTGCGTTGCCAGAGGCCGAGAGAACTGTCATCGATCGCCCGTTGGGCCCGGAGCAGGAGTACCGAGGTGTGTTCGACTTCTGCTGCCTGATCGACGCTGAGCATGCGTTGGACATCACGCAACTCGGAGAGGGAGGAGGCGTAGCGGATGCCGGTGCATGCAAGCCAAAGCAGGACCAGGCCCGCGACCAGGCTGAGTGCCGCAGCCGGGAGGCCGAAGCCGATTTTTCTGCCGGTTTGGGAGTCGTCGAAGGGGTCGACCAGAAAGTTGAGCAGGTAGCGGCAGACGAAAAAAACCACCAGTCCGGTGGCGAGGGCGACAATTTTGGGTGCCCAGATGGCGGGGATGGCGTGGGTCCAGGAAGCGGTGAAGTCGTGCGCATGCTCATTACCCCAGAGAGCGGCGTAGCCGGCAATGCCGAGGCAGATCAGGGCGGAGACCGTTCGGAACAGTCCTTTCAAAAAGCCGACCACGGCCAGAGCCAGGATGCAGATGGCGATGATTTCGGTTAGCCCCAGCTCCTGAAAGTTCATACGGGTCCTTATAGGGTTCAGGGAAGGAAAGATCAAGGAAGATCCTCCGTTGGTGGTCGGGCGAAGGGGGGCCCCCGGCTTATCCGCACTGGGCGCGTTGGAGCAAGGCGTGGTCGAGCAGCGTAAGAGCTGTCATGGCTTCGACAATGGGTACGGCACGTGGGAGGACGCAGGCGTCGTGGCGGCCTCGGCCTTTGAGTTCGGTATCCTCGCCGCTGGTGCTGACCGTTTGTTGAGCGGTCATGATCGTGGCAGTGGGTTTGAACGCGACCCGGAAGCTGATGTTTTCACCGTTGGAAATGCCGCCTTGCACACCGCCGGAGCGGTTGCTGCTGGTGCGTATGGTGTCGCCATCCATGAAAAACGGGTCATTGTGCTCCGCACCGGTGAGTTGGGTGCCTGCGAATCCGGACCCGATTTCAAAGCCCTTGGTGGCTGGCAGGCTGAGCATCGCTTGGGCCAGTGTGGCATCCAGTTTGCCGAAGACCGGGTTGCCGAGCCCGACAGGAACGTTGCGGACAACGCTCTCTACCACGCCTCCGACGGAGTTTCCCTCTGAGCGGGTGGCCTTGATCAGGTCGATCATGGGCTGGACCGCATCGGGGTCGCCCGTTCGGACGATGTTGGATTCAATGGTGTCGAAGCTGACGGAATCGGCGTCGACGGAAGCTTCGATATCTTTGATGGATTGGACCCAGGCTAGGATTTCAAGCTCAGGAAAGAGGGTGGCCAGGACCTTTTTTGCGACCGCCGCCGCTGCGACCCGGCCGATGGTTTCCCGGGCGGAGGCTCGGCCTCCCCCGTGCCAGGCACGGGTGCCATATTTGGCATCGTAGGTGTAATCGGCATGAGACGGGCGATACTTGTCCTTCATTTCGGAATAGGACGATGCCCGTTGGTCTTTGTTTCTGACCGAGATGGCGATTGGGGTCCCCAGTGTTTTTCCTTCAAATACCCCGGAAAGAATTTCACAACGATCCGCTTCATTGCGCGGAGTGACAATGTCGCTTTGCCCGGGCCTGCGCCGATCGAGGTCGGTTTGGATATCTTCTTCTGAGAGGGGGATGCAGGGAGGGCAGCCGTCGATGACGACGCCGACACCTCCGCCATGGGATTCACCCCAAGTACTGATGCGAAAGAGTTGACCGAAGCTGTTGGACATATCTGCACGGAAATTGGCAGAGTGCTGCGGGATAATCAATGCGCGAATGTGTCGTGATGTTTAATTCGCTGATTATTCCGAGGTTTGGGCACTTTGTGGGGCCGGTGGGTTGAGGTAGGTCCAGCGTGGGGCGAGCAGCGCTTCGATATGCACGCTTCGTTTGCTGTTACTGTTTTCCGGGAAGCGGAGTCTGAGGGTCATGGGTTCTTCCCTGCCTCCTCCATGTTCCTGGCTCTTGAGGATGATGCGTTTGATTTGCATCGCAACCGGGCTGGATTTATCGACGTAGCCAAAGACATGCTCGTTATTGTCCCGGGTGGTGATTTTATAGCATTGGTAGCGGGATTCATCCCGGAACTCAAAAGCGTAGAAGTGGTCCGGACTGATGTTCACCCGCATGTCCATCGGTGAACTTGGTCTCTGTGCAATGAACGTGTCCCATGCAAGTGGCTGGTAGCAGACATCACTCTCCCAATCGACTCGGAAGGAGCCGTCCTCAATTTGTTCAATCAGGAGTTTTTTTGATGACCCGTCCACCAAGCTGACTTTGCCGTAAACAAAGGAATGGTTTTCCATGCCAATCGAGCGGATACGTTTGAATTGGGAAAAATGGCCGGGGGTTAGCTGATGGGATTGATAGTAGTGTTCCATCAGGGGTTTGACCCGCTTGTTGTGACGGACGTATGGCAGGAGCTCTTCAATGCTGGTGGCTTTCAGGTAACCTTTGACGCAGTCCTCCATATTGCTGAGCGTTTGTTTGGTTTCCTCGTCGTCGAGCGCGGCATCTTCCAGAATCGTTTGTTTTTGCTCGCTCGCCGATTGGATCGTGGGTTGGGCTTTGAATACATTGGTGATGGCCCAAGTTGCCAGACCAATGATGATCAGGGCGGTGAGCACAAACCATCCGGGGGCAAGGGCTCGTTTTTTATCCCCCCATTTTTCCTCGGGGTCTTCTGATGTTTCCGCTTGATCGAGGATTTCTGAAACCTCCGGCTCGATCGATTTCGCTTTGACCCTGGCCAGCTCGTCAGGGGTGAGGATGGCGGCTTCTTCCAAGATCTTTAATTCAGCCGTTATGTCATCATTGTCGATTAGGCGCAGTTCGCTTTCCGGTTTGATGCGTGGTTCGGGAGGTCTTTCAGAAGATTTCTTCATGTGTTTGACGACAATTAAACCAATTGCTGTATCGACGCAACAACGGAGCGTGTTTATTGTTGCCTCGCGTGAGTAGGAAGGTCGACATTTTGATACTAACCGCTGGTTTTGGTGAAGGGCACAACAGTGCGGCCTTGAGCCTGGGCTTGGCATTGGATCAGCATGTGCCTACCAAGGTGTTGGACCCTTGCGCGCTGGGAGCCCCCAAGGTGAATGATTACCTGAGGCGTTTCTATCGTGACGTCACGACGCACGCCCCCTGGCTGTGGCGGCGTATTTACCAGTCGACGGATCGGCAGGATTTTTCCAAAGAGCGAATTCCTCTGATGCGCAAACCTGAGGAAAAGCTGCGGGAGCTGATCCAATTGCACCGCCCCCGCGCGATCGTCAGCACCTACCCCCTGTACCCTTATTTTTTGGAACGGATTTTTGCTTCCGGTGAGGTGAAGGTTCCGGTGTTCACAGTGGTGACCGACTCGATCGAGATCAATGCTGCTTGGAGGAAAGCGCCGACCGATTACTGGTTGGTGACGGATGCCCGGACCCGGGATGGATTAATACGGCAGGGCTTGGATGAAACCAAGGTCGTTGAAACCGGCTTTCCGGTGGCACCTCATTTTTCTGAGCTGATGCCGGTGGCTGCAGACGCGGGGCTAGACCCTTTCCGGGTGCTGTATTTTCCAACGCCCAAAAAGCCACATGTTCGCAGGGTGTCCCGGGAATTGTTGGATGCGACCGATGAGGATGTTCGGCTGACGATTGTTCTGGGGAGGAATTTCAGGAAACTATACCCGAGGGCCAAAGAGATCTCCGATGCTTATCCGGGGAAGGTGAAGATCAAAGGCTGGACCCGTAAAGTGCCCGAACTTCTCCATCAACACCATTTGGTTGTTGGGAAAGCGGGTGGGGCAACCGTGCATGAGGCATTGGCTGCTGCCTGCCCGATGCTGATCCACCATTTGGTGCCTGGTCAGGAAGAAGGAAATCTGGCCTTGTTGAGGTCGATGCAGGGGGGCGACTTGGCGGATACCCCTGGTGCCTTGGCTGCGCATATGCGTGAATTGCTAGGTGAGGATGCCCGGGTGTGGCGGGCGATGAAGCGGAGTTTGTCACGGTATGCGCGTCCTCAGGCTGCTCAGACAGCGGCCCGGTTTATCATGGATCGAATAGGATCTGAACGAGAGGAAGCCTAAGGCTTTGCTTGGCAGGGGGCGAAAAAAACGCTATGCAGTGCTTATGAAACGAAATACCGCGCTTCTTCTGGTTGGTCTGATCATCCTTGCTGTGTTAGGTGGCGGAGGTGCTTATTACGCTTACCGTAAAATACAACAGCGCAAGAATTTTGAGTTCCGCTACGAAGGTAAGTTTCCTGTTGGGGCTCAGTTTGATGTGGAAGCATTCAAAACCATGATCCTGGCGGATGAGAATGTAGAGGATGTTGTCGAGGGAAATGATTTGGTGGCTTTTTGGGAGTTAGATGGACCAGAAGCGGCTAAACAGAGAGTCAAATCGAAGTTCTCAGCGAGTGTTGCTAACAGTGAGGTGAAGGTTCGTTATCAGGACAAAGACAAGGCGATGGCGAAAAAAATTCTTCAAGGTTTATTGCAGGGGTATCAGAACCGTCTGAAAGCTTCGGGTGGAGGTGTTCCCCAAGGTTGATGCCCGGCCTGAATGGGGTGGGTGCCTGAGTCATTCGATCGATTTGGAACCGTCAAAGATGGTTCGTTTTGGAGAAAGAATCGCCATGGTTTTAGAGTATGATACGGGCGATGATACGTCTTTTGTTTAATTTGTTTTTTTCGATTTCCTTGCTGGCCAGTGTTTCAGCGCAACCGCTTAAGGTTCTGGCGTATAATATCCATCATGGCCGGGGAATGGATGGAAAAGTCGATTTGGAGCGGATCGCGAAGGTGATTGCGGAGAAGTCTCCTGATTTGGTTGCATTGCAGGAGGTTGATAAAAATGTTAGGCGAAGCGGGGGTGTTGATCAGGCTGCCGAGTTGGCAAAGCTTCTGAAGATGGATTACGTGTTTGCCAAGGCGATCGATCTGCAGGGTGGGGAATACGGATTGGCTGTATTGTCCAAGTTTCCGCTTGGCCAATCCGTGGTGCATAAGCTTCCCGGCAAAGGAGAGCCCAGAATTGCGTTGGAGGTAAGGACTCAATACCAGGGTAAAGAGTTATCCTTTGTGAGTTTGCATCTGGAGCGCAATGCCGCCGATGCCAGAAGTGAGCAGGTGATGGCGGTCATGAAACGGATGGGGGGGCGAGATCATGCTGTGATTCTGGCTGGTGATTTTAATGCCCACAGAGAGGGAGAACCTATCCAGCAACTGGTGAAGGGTGGTTGGAATGTACTCAGTAAGAATGATGGTAATGGCATTCGGACCTTTCATGGGGAGAAGCATCGAAAAGATGCCACCCTGCCAGGTCGTAAGGAAATCGATTTTGTCGTGTTGAAGGGACTCAAGTTAAGTTCCTACGTTCACGGTGTCATTCAGGAATTCAAGGCTTCGGATCACCGACCAATCTATGCCGAGTTGACCACGGCACAGAAGTGAGGGGCGGCGCTTTGCCTTGTGTTATGTGAACCCTGCCTGGCTGTGCGGGGCGATTAGTGGTGGTCGATGACTTCCGAGGTGGGGAAGCGAACTTTGGCAAGTTGGGCGTATTTGTCATCCGCCGAGCGGTAACCCATCGGGCAGGCGACGGTGGTGAGGTAACGCTCGGATGCGGGCGCTTGATCCAGCCCGAGGATGCGGTCGTATTCCGCGGGACAAATCCCTTCCATCGGGCAGGCGTCAATGCCGAGAACGGCAGCACTGGTCATGAGTTGCCCCAGCGCGATATAGACTTGGTTTTTCGCCCATGCAATCGATTGCTCGGGATCCATTCGTTTAATGAAACCTGACATCATCGCGGCGTAGTCGCTCAAGCTTTCGAGTTCAACATTTCTCCTATCAGCGATGCATTTGAGCAAACGTTGGATGTCTGATTCGCTTGTTTGTTCTTTCGCGCAGAGAACCACCAGATGGGAACAGTCGATGACTTGTGTCTGGTTCCATGAATGGGGGAGCAGCGCGGCTTTGATTTCGGGGTCAGTGACGACGATGAATTTCCATGGTTGGATCCCGAATGAGGAGGGGCTCAGGGCCAGGCTTTCTTCGATCGCCTGGATGCTTGTGGCAGGGATGGTTTTCTGCGGGTCGAACACTTTGGTTGCATAGCGCCATTGCAGGCTTTCGAGCAGGGCGTCAGGGCTGATTGGAGTCATGAAGAGGTAAGGGTAGCGGCTTATTCGGCGTCGATTGAAAGGGGGACGCGAACGGAGGGGAAGTTTTTCAGGGTGAAGTTGAGCATCAGACCATATTCGGTGTTGTTGTCGCGGTTGTCACGAACCAAAAAACCAAGCGAGGTGCGCCAACTGTCGAAGTCGCGGTGCACTGCATATTGTTGGATTTCCAGTGTGTTGTCATCGAACTCGTAGCGGTGGTAGGTTCCCAGCCCCCATTCGTCGTTGAGGCGAAGGTATGAGCGTAGGCTCAGACGGTGGCTGTCCTGCAGCGTTGGGTGGTTGTCAAGAATCCGGTAACCTAGTTGGAACTCGGTCGAATTGTTGGGCATAAAGGTGAAGCTGCTGGTAAGCTCGGAGAAGTTGGCATCGTTATGGGCAACCGGGAACTGGGTTTCGAGGTTGAGTTTCATCCATGGAAGGGGCTGCCAGACGAGGTCGTTATAGAGGTTGGAGAGGCTACGGTTGGCTTCCAGATCATTGAGAAAGACATCAATGTAGGTGTCGAGTGCCAGCCAGCGGTGGGAATCTCCATCGCGGCGGGAGAGTAGAATATTGCGCGTGCCGAGCCGTAAGATACTCCAGTCGGCAAGATCGTCGGTGGCTGGAAATCTTCCGACTTCGAGTGGTGGCGGGCGGGTGGATGGTGCCAGGGTTTCGATCCCTCGAAAATCGTTGTCGAAATTGTTGGTGGCCACTTGTGAAAAGCTGGCGTAGGGCTGAAGAATATGGAGTAAGCCGTCGAGCCCCCAGGATTGGCTTTGCACATCGGGGAAGACACGTGTGAATTTCATCGAGGCGTCAACGGCCGCCGCAAAGTGAGTCCGAGTGAAGGAATCGGTGTCGTCTTGCACATCCCAGTAGCTTGTGACGCCGGCACCAGCTCGCGGAGTGATGGAGACCTTGCCGTCCAGATCAAAAGGAATGCTGAATTCCTGCCAAGTGTGGAAGCGGGTGTAACCTTTGTCTTCGAGAAGACCGTCGATGATGTCGAGCTTAGGATCTCCTGGGGTCAGGCCGTCCGCTTCGTCACGTAATGCGTCTTCGTAGTCGTCATCGAGATACTCCCGGTAAATGCCCAAGGTCGTTTGGCCTTCGTGAAGGACGGGGGTGCTGAACACGGGTGCCCGGACTTGGTCGAGGAACAATTCGGGAAGCCGGGTGTCGGATTGATAGAAGTCGTTGGGGCGGAATCGAGTGTAAAAGCCGGCAAGGAAGCGGGGGTGCCGGTGGAAGATGCCGATTTCGTTGTTGGGGTTCGGGTTGATTTTGTAGGTCCCTGGTTCGAAATCTTCGAGGTAGTAGCGGTCACTCAAGGCCATCATGTTGACGTCGGCATAGGTCTGATGCTGCCCGCGTTCAAAGAGTTGGTGCCGGTATTTGAGTTCAAACTTCCATCGGTCTTCATTGACAAAGCCCCGGGATTCGTCGGTGCGTTTTTGGGATGGGTTGCGGTCGTTGAGATAGTAATACTTTAACCAGCCAAGGTTTTCATTGTCCTTCAGGCGGGTGTCGTGGAGGTCGAGGCCGGCACCGATGCCACGTTTGCTCATCAGGTCGAGATGCCATTTGGATAGAAGCCATGCATTTTCTTTTTCGCCGGTTTCCTCGTTGACTTCTCCGCCGAGCATAATGCCGTAGCTACTCAGGATATATGCCCCCCAGTTGCTTCTCGCTCCGGGCAGGATATGCAGTCCGAGGTCGGCATCCAGAGGTTGGGAGAGGTAAGGGAACCAGAACACCGGGGTTTCTCCGGCGTAGAGTTTCATATTTTTGAAGATGATTTTGTCGTCAGGGTAAATGGTCGTTTGCTCGGAGCGGATCCAGTAGTTGGGCTCGGCCACATCGTGGGTGGTGATCCCCGCATTTTTTCCGATAAAGGAAATCTTCCCTTGGTTTTCGACCATTTCAAATTGGTCGGACTCCAGGACGATAGGCCCGAGTTTGCTGCCGAGTCCGGTGGTGTCGAGTTTTTTGGATTCGTAATTGTAAGCCGCGTGTTCACCCCGGTGCAGGGTCGGGCCTTGGTAGACCGAGACGTTGCCATCGAGAGTGATGAGTTTGGTTTTGGCATTTAAGAGCACCTTGTCGGCGAAGAGTTGCACGCCGGGGAGAATGCGACCCGTTTCGTCCGTGCTGGATTTTTGAATGACCGAGACGTTCCCGGTGAGTGTCGCGGTTTCCTGTTTGGCATAAATGATGACCTTGCCTGCTTTGAGCTCCAGACCATTGTCTCCATGGACATGCACATTCCCTTCAAACAGGTAGGTTCCCTTTTCGGTGTCAAATTCCAGTTTGCCATCGTTGGTGACCCGGATGCTGTCGGGTAGGCTTGGCATGTCGGGCATACCAGCAAAGTCATCGCCCAGTAGGCTGCCGGCGCCCGTGGGATCTTTGTTTTCATCCGGAGATTTCTCTTTGTTGGGGGCCGGAGGGGTCGCTGGTTCCTGTGCGATGAGCGACAGGGGGAGCAGGTAGAGAAAAAGGCCTAATCGAATTGATTTCATCCGCGCCTACCTTGGCGGGAATCAGGGCCGGGAGTAAAGAGTAAAGCTGGGCGATTTTGCTTTAGAGGGGTCTGGCCGGCGGTGCAGGGCGGGTCGTCGCCGTTTCAGCGCGGGTAACGAGTGCCTCTTTTGCCCGTGCCAACAGCCAGGCTTTGACAACAGGCTTCACCAGAGAAAGGAGCCAGCTGATCAGAACCAGATGCAGTGGTTGTGACGGACGTGGTTGTTTTTTTGATTTTTTACGTCGGCGCAACAGGAGCGCAGCTCCTAATCCGGCCAGAGAGGAGCCGGCAAAAACCGCTTTTGGTTTTTCCGTGAAAATCCGATGAAGAAAACGTTTCGGGGAAAGCTTGGTCTTGAGTTCCTGCTGACCACGGGTGATGGACTGGCGGGATGCTTTAAGACGTAAGACCAGCTCTTGCTTGCGCTGGTTTATTTGTTGTTG
Source organism: Oceaniferula marina (assembly GCF_013391475.1). Lineage (NCBI taxonomy): Bacteria > Pseudomonadati > Verrucomicrobiota > Verrucomicrobiia > Verrucomicrobiales > Verrucomicrobiaceae > Oceaniferula > Oceaniferula marina. The sequence continues at coordinate 170,607 of NZ_JACBAZ010000005.1, forward strand.
CTGAGCCATTGTTTGTCGTTTTCGATTTCCTGACGTGACAGTTCAAAGAGCGGGGATGCTGGCTTTTTCTTTAGTTGGCCAAGGAAGACAAGCGCTCCTACCCCGTGGATGAAGGCAAGTAAAAAAAGGATGGCCGCCCAACCCGGTAGGTGGTCAATTTTACCTTCCATCCAGCGATCCGCCCACGGTGCCAGTGTGCCGGTCAGGGCTGCAAGAACCAAGGCCCAGGTGAACAATCCACAGAGGGCGAGAGCAACACCGTGAATGGCTTTTCGGATGCTGAATTCCGCTGCTTCCTGAGCTTCAATTTTGGCAAGCTCGATGCGGGCAGCAATAAAATCACTGATTTCCTTGGGCAGATTGACCGTCTGCGGTGCCTCGACAGGCGTACCTGGATGAGAAGCTTCATTCCCAAGGGATGAAGGCGTCTGCGTTGTTTGATTTGACGTTTGTGTGGCCATGTTTCGACGGAAAAGGCGTAGGACGGGAAAAGAAAAAGGGGCTGCGTCTCTTGCCTCTGGTTCAGCCGCGACCGTTGAAGGTCAGGATCAATGAAGCGCGTGAGATGAGGAGGGGGCGAGAGGACGAGGACGTAAAGAGAGCGATAGATGAGAAAAAAGAGAAAAAAGAAAAGCACCGTCCGGAGCTGGATTCCGGGGCCGGGTCCCAGCTGGATTCCGGTTGGGTCCGGTTGGGTCCGGTTGGGTCCGGTTGGGTCCGGTTGGGTCCGGTTGGATTTTGGCTGACGGACGGTGTTCCTGATATGGTTTCTTAAAGGGGAATGCGGTGCGCTTGGTTTAGCGACGCACAACCAAACCGATCAAAAATCCAACACCCAATGCGGTGAGCACGGATTTGGTTGGGTTCTGGCGGATGTATTCCTCGGCATCAGCGTGGGCTTCGCGAGCCTTTACTTGTCCGTGTTGGATTTGTTCTCCGGCGGCTTGTTTGATCTGTTGGGTTTTGACAGCGGCAGCTTCTTTGATTTCGCTGGCTTTGCTGCCGGCGACTTCGCGGATTTGGCTGGCTTTTTCAACAGCGGAATCCTTGATTTGTTGAGCTTTGGCTCCGGCTTCGTGGGCCAGTTTGCCGGCCTTGTCGCGCAGTGGCACAGGGCTGGTTTTTTCATCGGCATGCTGGATGCTTGGATCTGCGAATGTTTCTTCCATGATATGTTGTTGTGAGTGGTTAATATTGAGTTTCCTGAATTTTTGTCGGTTTTCTGGTTGAGACCCCAATTGCAAAGGAGCGGCATCACGATCAAAAACCTAGATCAAATTCAGGGAGTTTCGAGGAAGTCCTCGTGTTTAGATTGGCACCAAATCCTCGGAAACGCAAAGAAAAAGGAGACTTATTTGTTGGGTTTTGTTGGTCTGTTCTGATGGGCTGGACCCGCTGTATTTTTTATTGCAGGTAGGGGTTGCTGGCTCGCTCCTGTCCGATGCTGGTGACGGGGCCGTGTCCTGGGTGGATGCTCAGTTGGTCCCCTCTGCTGAGCAGGTGGTCCCGGATGCTTTGGATCAGCAGGTCCATGTCTCCGCCTGGCAGGTCCGGTCGGCCGACGCTTCCCGCAAAGAGGGTGTCTCCGGAAAAGGCAAGATCTCCAAGGAAAAAGGCCAAGCTGTCAGGGGCGTGCCCCGGAACATAAGCCAACTCAAAGCTCCAGTCGCCAATGTCGACGGTTTGTTGGTTTTTTAAAAGCTGGTCGACCTGGTAGGGCGTTACCTTGAGAGGCATGCCTGATTGTTCAAGCAGTTGCTCCAGAGTCAGTTCGCGAGAATATGGTGAGTGGGCGTAGACCGGGACGCCGGTGGCGGCGAGTTCTGCGGTTCCTTCCACGTGGTCGTAGTGCTGATGGGTCAGTAGCAGGGCCTTCGGGCTTGCCTTCTCCTGTGCCAGCCAGCTGGCCACCCCCTCGGGGGCGTCGATCAGGATGCAGTTGTCGTTGTCGCCGATGAGATAAGCATTGGTCTGGGCCATGCCTCCTGTGTAGATTCTGATTGGAGTGTCCACGCGCCGGATATTGTCCGGGATGCTCCAAATGAAAAGTCGGAAATGGTGCGGCGGGTGTTCTTCTTGTGGTTCTAGGGTGATGGGGGGTGTTGGAAAGTGGTAAACATGTGAACACTGATCTTTTGAACAGTTTTCGCTTGACCAGTTGTTGTGCCGGAGGTAAGTCTCATGAAAATCAAAAACACCATTGTCATGAGCACCGCAAGCGTTAAGAGTCCGTCCACAAGTAAACGATCAACCAAACCGACCCAGAAACAGACCGAAAAACCGACCGAAAAACCGACCGAGAATCAAGCGGTCAAACAAACCACCAAAAAAGCAACATCTATGGCCAGTAAAAGTACCACCAGCAAAACCAGCAAAGCCAGCAGCACCGAAAACGATAAACTTGTCGCCGCGCGTAAGAAAAATCTCGATCTCGCGATTTCCCAGATTCAGAAAGATTTTGGAGAAACCGCCATTATGCGTCTGGGTGACGGGCACCGAGTGGATGTCGATGTGATCCCTACCGGAAACCTTCTTATTGACCGCGCTTTGGGCGTTGGCGGTTTTCCTCGTGGGCGTATTGTTGAGGTCTACGGTCCTGAATCTTCGGGAAAAACCACGCTTACATTGACGGCTATTGCCCAAGCTCAGAAAGCCGGAGGATTGGCTGCTTTTATCGATGTTGAGCATGCCCTGGACCCCGCCTACGCTGCCAAGTTGGGCGTTGATATTGATGACTTGCTGGTTTCTCAACCGTCATCTGGCGAGGAGGCCCTGCAAATTTGCGAAACGCTCGTGCGCTCCAATGCCATCGATGTCATCGTTCTGGATTCGGTTGCCGCTTTGGTTACCAAGCAGGAGTTGGCAGGTGAAATCGGAGACAGCACGGTGGGAACCCAGGCTCGATTGATGAGTGCCGCGATGCGTAAGTTGACCGGTCTGATCGCCAAAGCCAGAACCACTTGTATCTTTACCAACCAGATCCGGGAAAAAATTGGTGTAATGTTCGGTAACCCTGAAACCACGCCGGGGGGACGCGCACTGAAGTTCTTTGCCTCAGTCCGGGTAGATATCCGCCGGATTGGTCAAATCAAGGCGACGGATGGTACGGTTCAAGGAAGTCGGACCCGGATCAAGGTGGTCAAAAACAAAGTGGCCGCTCCGTTTACGGAGGCTGAGTTCGATATCATGTACAACGAGGGGATTTCCTCGGTGGGCTCCTTGCTCGACTTGGCTTTGGAGTTCGATATCGTTCAGAAGCGCGGGTCTTGGTTCAGTTACGATGGGAATCAGCTCGCCCAAGGGCGGGATGCCGCAAAAGTGGCGCTCAAAGGCAACCAGGAACTTTACGAAGACATCGAAACCAAGGTCAAAGCAGCCATGGCCGGCGACGCGGAATAGGCGTGCAGCCTGGTTGCGGGGGGGCTTGAGGACTCCGTTTCTGAAGGGACGCTGTTTCTGAAAAGGAGGCGGTTTCTTAAGGAAGCCGTTCCTTAAGGGAGGCGGTTTCTGAAAATGGAGCTGTGGATTTTTCTGGAGCGGGGGCGTGCCCCCCCCCGCTCCTTGCTCCTTCGCCGCGCCCTGGTTCTTTTATGGGCTGCTCGGGTTGCCGACAGGTTGGGAAACCTGTCCTACGGGGAGTCTATGCGGCTGGAAGGAAAGTAGGGCGGATTTTTAATCTGCCGGCGGTTCTGGGGATGTGTGAGCGTTGGGTGAGGGGCTTGGGTTGTCGACAGGTTGGGAAACCAATAGTGTTCGGCATGCATAGTGCTGGTTACAATGTGGCTGAAAGTCAGTTTGCTCATAAATAACACACGGAGTGTCTAAGTTATAATTTATAAGGAGCCCTTGATATCCGGGCACGACAATGGCCGCGAGGGATTCC